>DATDDW010000321.1:0-12453 GCA_036523615.1 Sphingomicrobium sp. | reverse complement strand
GACGGCGTGGTGATCATCGACCATGGCCGCGGCTGGCTGACTCTGATCGTCAATGTCGCCTCACAGCTTCACCCCGGCGATCGCGTGAGGCTCGGCGACGATATCGGCCGCGCGCTCGGGCCGATCGAAGTCGAACTGTCCCAAAATGGGCAGCGAATCTCGCCCGCTCTCATCGCAGGTTCATCTGCAAGTCTGTCAAAGGCCGTGAAAGGCGGCTAAACGCGCCTTCGCCGCCGAGTTTAGGACGCGACCCATGAGATTGATTCAGAAGCTTCTTCCGCCCGTTGCGCTCGTCGGGGCGCTGGCCCTGGTCCCGATCACCGCAAGCGCTTTCGCCGCCGCGGACACGACCAATTACCAGGAGCTCGAGAAATTCATGAGCGTCTACGAGCGGGTGAAGGCGAATTACGTCGACCCGGTCGACGATCATACGCTGATCAAGGGCGCGATTGACGGCATGCTTTCGGCGCTCGACCCGCATTCTTCCTATGTCGAGGCGAGCGACTTCGACCAGCTCAAGACCACGACCGACGGCAATTACGGCGGCCTCGGCCTCACCGTCTCGATCGAGGACGGCGCGGTCAAGGTGATCGCCCCGACCGAAGACACGCCGGCGTGGAAGGCCGGCATCAAGGCCGGCGACTATATAACCCACATCAACGGCGAGCTGGTCTACGGCCTGTCGCTCGACGAGGCGGTCGCCAAGATGAAGGGCGATCCCGGCACGTCGGTGAAGCTGACCCTGGTCCGCCCGGGCCACGACAAGCCGATCGACCTCACCATCGTTCGCGAGCGCATCGAGCTGCGTCCGGTGAAGTGGGAGATCAAGGACGGCATCGGCTATCTCAACATCAACACCTTCAGTGGCAACGTCGCCGACCAGACCAAGTCGGCGCTGCTGTCGATCGACAAGGCGACCGGCGGGCACCCGCTCGGCTATATCGTCGACCTGCGCTCGAACCCCGGCGGCCTGCTCGACCAGGCCGTCGACGTCGCGGACGACTTCCTCGAGAGCGGCGAGATCGTCTCGCAGCGCGGCCGGAGCAAGGACGACATCGAGCGCTATTATGCGCGCCCCGGCGACATGGCCCACGGCCTTCCGGTCATCGTGCTTACCGACGCGGGAACCGCGTCGGCGTCGGAGATTGTCGCGGGCGCCCTTCAGGATCACCGCCGCGCACTGGTCATGGGTGAGAAGAGCTTCGGCAAAGGCTCGGTGCAGACCGTCGTGCAGACCGGGCCTGATGCGGCGCTGAGGCTGACGACGGCGCGTTACTACACGCCGTCTGGCCGCTCGGTTCAGGCCGGCGGAATCGATCCCGACATCCTCGTCCCGCAGCTTTCCGATCCCGATTACAGGGACCGTCGAGTAGTGCGCGAGGCCGACCTGCGCCGTCACCTCCTCGCGCAGGCCAAGGTCCAGGACAAGCTCCTTGAAAACGACCCCACGCCCGACCCGCGTTTCTCGGCCAAGTCCGACGATCTGAAGAAGGATGGGGTGAAAGACTTCCAGCTGACCTATGCGATCAACACGCTGAAGCGTCTTGCTGGCCCGGTGGCTCCGCCGCCGGCGGCGGGCGGCACCGCGAAGAAGTCGTCCTAGGCCGCGGATGAGCGAAGCGGTCGCGGTGCCGGCGCGCAACGTGTCGCTCTCGTCGCCAGCCGCCGCCGCGCG
Organism: Sphingomicrobium sp.; assembly: GCA_036523615.1. Lineage (GTDB taxonomy): Bacteria > Pseudomonadota > Alphaproteobacteria > Sphingomonadales > Sphingomonadaceae > Sphingomicrobium. The sequence continues at coordinate 10,778 of DATDDW010000321.1, read as the reverse complement.
GGTCATCGCGTTGCTGTTGCCGCTGGCGCTTCTCGCCGGCGCATTCGGCTCGCAATATTTCGGCCACCTCTACCCGTGCGAAATGTGCTGGTGGCAGCGTGAGGCGCACATGGTCGCGGTGGTGATCGCCGCACTCGCCTTCACCGCGCCGGCGCAGTCGCCGCGCTCGCGGCTGCTCACTTTGCTCGCCGCTCTAGCGATTGCGGTCTCGGGCGCGATCGGCGTCTATCACGCCGGCGTCGAAGCGAAGATCTTCGAGGGCTTCACCACCTGCACGGCGCTCGCCAAGAGCAGCAATACCGCCGAGCTCTTGAAGCAGATCACCCACGCGCCGCTGATCCGCTGCGACCAGGTGCAATGGAGTTTCCTCGGCATCTCGATGGCCGGTTGGAACGCGATCATCTCGCTCGGCGGAGCCGCGATCATCCTCATCCTCAGCCTGCGGGCGAAGCGCGCATGACCAGCTGGCGCCCGGGCGACAATCGCGCCGACACCGGCTCGATGCTGCGCGTCGACCAGGCCGGCGAATATGGCGCCACGCGCATCTACGCCGGGCAGCTTGCCGTGCTTCGCCGCAATTGCCCCGAGGCGAAACTGATCGCGCGAATGGCCGCGCAGGAACAGCGGCACCTCGAGCGCTTCGACCAGCTCGTCGGCGACCGACGTGTGCGCCCCACCGTCCTCCAGCCGCTGTGGAACGTCGCCGGCTTCGCTTTGGGAGCGGCGACGGCGCTGATGAGCGAAAAGGCCGCGCTCGCCTGCACCGACGCGGTCGAGACCGAGATCGACCGCCATTATTCGGAACAGCTCGACCAGCTCGGCGACGATGACCAGGAGCTTGCCTCCGCCATCGCCGAGTTCCGCGCCGACGAGCTCGAGCACCGCGACAGCGCCCGCGACGCCGGCGCCACCGGTGCGTTCGGCTATCCACTGCTCACTGCGGCGATCCGTGCCGGGTGCAGGGTGGCAATTGAACTGTCGAAGCGCATATGAGGAACTTCAGGCGGGCTTTACCCGCTCTACACGCTGAAAGGACGCGCAGGACCATGAGCAGGCTGATGATGACCCTTGCCGCGGGAGCATCCATCGCGGGCGGCTTTGCCGTGCCCGAGCCGGCGATGGCGCAACAGAATTCGGTCGCGGAGATCATCGTCTACGGCAACGACCCGTGCCCGCGCTCGACCGACGATCAGGTCATCGTCTGCGCCCGGCGTCCGGAGAGCGAACGCTACCGCATTCCACCGAACCAGCGGCAGAGCGGCACTCCGCAGGAGATGCAGTCGTGGGCGGTGCGCTCGAAGAACCTCGAGACCGTCGGGGCGACCGGGATCAACAGCTGCTCGCCGGTCGGGCCGGCGGGCTACACCGGCTGCCTCCAGAGGGTGATCAAGGAAGCCCGCGGCGAGCGCAAGCAGCAGGCGGACGAGGAAACCCCGCCTCAGCAATGATCGGCACGCGTTAGTCGAACGCGGCTTCCTTCTCTCCCGCGGGCTTGTTACGCCGCCGTGTCGTTGACGCTCGGGAGCAGCTAACGTGGCCAGCCAAGCGCAAGCGGTGCCTGCCGAGCAGCGGCGCGACTTTTTCGGCCATCCGCGTGGGCTTGCCTACCTCGCCTTCACCGAGGCGTGGGAGCGCTTTTCCTATTACGGGATGAGCGCGCTGGTCGTCCTCTACATGGTCAATCAGCTGCTGCTGCCGGGGCACGTCGAGCACGTCGTCGGTTTCGCCGGCTTTCGGCAGATGCTGATCGGCGCATTCGGCCCGCTTTCGACGCAGGCGCTCGCCTCGGAAATTTTCGGGCTCTACTCGGGCTTCGTCTATTTCACGCCGGTGCTTGGCGGCTGGCTCGGCGACCGCATCGGCCAGCGCAGCGCAGTGGTCATCGGCGGGCTGTCGATGAGCTGCGGTCATCTGGCGATGGCGTTCGACCAGAGCTTCCTCCTCGCCTTGCTTCTGCTGATCATCGGATCGGGGCTGCTCAAGGGCAATATTTCGGCCCAGGTCGGCGGTCTTTACCCCGCCGACGAGGAGGAAAAGCGCACCCGCGGCTATGCGATCTTCAGCACCGGCATCAATTTCGGCGCGGTCGCCGGGCCGCTGCTCTGCGGCTTTCTCGGCGAGCGCTACGGTTGGCACATCGGTTTCGGCGCGGCGGCGCTGTTCATGCTCGGCGGCGTCGCCACCTATCTCACCGGCTACCGCTATCTTCCGGCGCGGGTCGAACGGAAAGCGAGAAGCGACGTCGCGGCTCTCACGCGCGACGACCATAAGGTGATCGCTGCCCTATTCGTCGCCATGGCGATCACCATCCTGCCGCACATCGCCTACTATCAGCTCTCCAACGTGCTGCCCGTGTGGCTCGAGCAGCATGCTGATATGCGCGCCGGCGGGTTCGACGTGCCGATCCCGTGGTTCCAGTCGATCGATCCGTTGTTCAGCATCATCAGCCTGCCCCTGCTGTTCGCCTTGTGGCGCTGGCAGGGACGCGGCAGCGGGCACGAGCCGTCGGAGCTGAGGAAAATCGCCGGCGGCGGGTTCATCTGCGGCGGCGCCAACCTTGTCCTCGTCGCAGCGATTGCGGCGTACGGCCACGCGAAGGTGCTGTGGATCTGGCCGTTCCTGTTCTGCGCGGTGCAGGGCATCGGTTTCATGTATTTCTGGCCGCCGTTCCTTGCGCTCGTCTCCCGTACGGCTCCGTCCAAGATCAACGCGACGATGATGGGCGGCGCTTTCCTCGTCCTGTTCGTCGCCAACAATCTGATCGGCTGGATCGGCACTTTCTACGAGAAGCTCGGCCCGTCCACATTCTGGGCCATGCACGCGGCGATCGGGATCACAGGCGGCGTGCTCGCGCTGGTGTTCAGCCGCACCTTCGGACGCGTGCTGGAGCCGCAGCCGCTACAGGAACGTTAGGGAGTGCAATGACCGTCGCCGACGCCACACCCGATCTCGAGCAGGTCGACCGCAGCGACCGCACGTTCCTCGGCCACCCCAAGGGCCTCGGCTATCTCGGCTTCACCGAGGCGTGCGAGCGCTTCTCTTATTATTCGATGCAGACGCTGCTCGTCCTGTACATGGTCAATTACCTGCTCGCGCCCGAGCGCATGAACGGGGTGGTCGGCCTCAACTGGCTGCAGACGCATGTCTATCACGGCATTGCCGGGCAGCCGCTCGCGTCGGCGATTTTCGGCACCTACACGTCGCTGGTCTACGCCACGCCCATCCTCGGCGGGATCATCGCCGACAAGTGGCTGGGCCGACACCGGACCCTGATCCTCGGCGGGGTGCTGATGGCGATCGGCCACTTCCTGATGGCGATCGAATCCGCGTTTATCTTCGCGCTGCTCTTCCTCCTGCTTGGCGTGGGCGCGTTCAAAGGGAATATCGCGACGCAGGTCGGCGCGCTGTACGGGCCCAAGGACCTGCGCCGGGCAATGGCGTTCCAGATCTTCTACATCTTCATCAACGTCAGCGTGATCGCCGCCCCGCTGATCTCGGGCACGCTCGGCCAGAAAGTCGGCTGGCATTACGGCTTCGGCTGCGCCGGCGTGGTGATGGTGCTCGGCCTCATCATCTATCTCTCGGGCCGCCGTTACCTTCCGGCCGAAGAGCTGGCATCGCCAGCTGAAGAGCCGGCGCTGCGCGAGCCGCTGACGCGCAGCGACTGGCTGTGCGTGCTTTATCTTATCATCCTGATCCCGGTGCTCGCCGTCTCGCTTCTGACCAACCAGGAAATCTTCAACGCCTACCTGACCTGGGGCGACCAGCATTTCGATTTGACGCTGCTCAACAACACCAGCAGCTGGCTGATCACTGTCGACGCGACGGTTAGCTTCACGATGCTCGTCGCCGTTGCCGCTTTCTGGAAATGGTGGAGCCTCAAGCACCGCGAACCCGACGAGATCACCAAGATGATCATCGGCAGCGTGTTCACCGTGGGGGGCGGCCTATGCCTGTTCATGGCTGCGCTCACCCAACCGGCCGGCGGCAAGATCAGCTTGTTCTGGCCGATGATGTTCGAGGTTATGAACAGCATCGGCTTTGCCCATGTGCTGCCGATCAGCCTCGCGCTGTTCTCGAAAATCGCACCCAGGCAGATCACCGCGACGGTGATCGGGCTCTACTACCTGTCCTTCTTCATCGCCAACGCGGTGGTCGGCTACGTGGGCGGCCTCTATTCGAGCCTGCCGACCACCACATTCTGGCTGATCCATGTCGCGAGCGCCGCCTTCGGCCTGGTCGCGTTCGCGGTGTTCAAGCTAGCGCTCGGCAAGCAGATGGGCGGCACCGGAGTGCGCGAGCAGGCCGAAGCGCTCGGCTGAGTGGCCGAAGACGTCGCCCACGAGAGCAACTTTCAGCGCCTGACCCGTCTCGGCTTCTTCGCCCGCGGCTTCCTCTACGTGCTCATCGCCGCGCTGGTGATTCTGACCGGCGAGACGGAAGACCTGACGGGAGCGCTCGAATATGTCGGGCGCGGGGTCGGCAAGGCGCTGCTCGTCGTGCTCACCGTCGGAATGGCCGGATACGGCGTGTGGCGGCTCGCCGATGCGCTGTTCGGGATGGAGAGCGGCAAGCACCGGTGGAAATCCTGGGCGAAGCGCATCGGTGCCGCGACGAGCGGCGTCATCTACTGTTGGCTCGCCTTCAAGGGTGCGATGGTGCTGGTCGCCAAGCCGCCGAGCGGGAATGAGACGCAGCACCATGCCGCCCAGGCGCTGCACCATGCGGGCGGGCACCTGCTGCTCTTCGCCGGCGCCGCGATCCTGGTCGGCGCGGGGCTGGTCCAGCTGCACAAGGCCGGATGGGCGACCTTCCTTCGCTACCTCGACCAGGATGCGGCCAAGCGGCTGTGGATCCGCGTGCTCGGCCGCGTCGGCTATGCCGCGCGGGGAATCATCTTCGCGACCATCGGCTATATGCTGTTCCGTTCAGGCTCCGACCGCAGCCCTCAAGAAGCGGGCAACCTCGGCAACGCGTTCGACTGGCTGTGGGGACCGGTGCGGCCGTGGGTCGCCGCCGGCCTCCTCCTCTTCGGCATTTTCAGCATGATCGAAGCCTTGTACCGGCCCGTGCACCAGCCGCCGACCAAAAAGGTCAAGCGCAAGGTGAAGGAGAAGGTCGGCCGCTAGAGCGTTGCATGGGCGATGGGCGAGGTCGCGCGAGAGGGACTGAGGCACGCGCTCGAAGCCGAGCGGCAGGTCGAGCCGGGCGGCAACGCCCGCGCCGCCTGGGAAGCGCTGCTCAAGGATGCGCGGCGGTGCACGCGCTGCGAGCTCTACAAGTTCGGCACTCAGACCGTGTTCGGCGAAGGGCCGCTCGACGCGAAGATCATGTTCGTCGGGGAGCAGCCGGGCGACCAGGAGGACCTTGCCGGGCGGCCGTTCGTCGGGCCCGCCGGCGCGCTGTTCGACGCGGCGCTCGAAAAGGCGGGGATCGACCGCTCGACCGTCTACGTCACCAATGCGGTCAAGCACTTCAAGTTCGTACTTCGCGGCAAGCGCCGGATCCACAACAAGCCCGACGCCGGCGAAATCAGCGCCTGCCGCTGGTGGATCGAGCATGAACGCGAGCTCATTCGCCCGCCGGTGACGGTTGCGCTCGGCGCGACCGCCGCGCGTTCGCTGATCGGCAAGATCGTGACGATTTCCAAGGTGCGCCGTGAGCCGCTGACGCTCGCCGACGGCAGCGAATGCTGGGTGACCGCGCACCCGAGCTCGATCCTGCGTGCGCCCGACGAGGAGGCGCGGCGCGAAGGGAAGCGACTGTTTCTCCGCGACCTCAAGCTGATCAAAGCCCGCGCCGAGGCGCTTGCCGACTGACTATTCGGCGGCCAGCAGAGTCTCGGCACCGCCGAGGTCGACGGAAACGAGCCGGCTGACGCCCTTCTCGATCATCGTCACGCCGTAGAGCCGGTCCATGCGGCTCATCGTCACCGCATTGTGGGTGACGATCATGTAGCGCGTGTCGGTCTCCTGCGTCATCTGGTGGAGCAGCTCGCAGAAGCGTTCGACATTGGCGTCGTCGAGCGGCGCGTCGACCTCGTCGAGCACGCAGATCGGCGCCGGGTTGGTGAGGAACAAGGCGAAGATCAGCGCGACCGCGGTCAGCGCCTGCTCGCCGCCCGAGAGCAAGGTCAGCGTCGACAGCCGCTTGCCCGGCGGCTGCGCCATGATCTCGAGGCCCGCCTCGAGCGGATCGTCGCTCTCGACCAGCTCGAGGTGCGCCTGGCCGCCGTTGAACAACGTGGTGAACAGGCGGCGGAAATGGCCGTCGACCTTGCCATAGGCGTCGAGCAGGCGAACGCGCCCTTCGCGGTTCAAATTGCCGATCGAGCCGCGCAGCCGGTTGATCGCCTGGGTCAGCTCCTCCGCCTCTTCCGCGCCTTTGACCCGCGCCGCGTCGAGCTCGGCCAGCTCCTGCTCGGCGACGAGGTTGACCGGCCCGATGCGCTCGCGCTCGTTGGTCAGCCGCTCGAGCGCCGCAGCTTCGGCATCGGCGTCGCGCGGCTCGTCGGCGTCGAAGCCGAGCTTCTCCGGCAGACGCTGGGGCACGCATTCAAAGCGTTCGACTGCCGTTCGCGCGAGCTCGGCGCTGCGCGCCTGCTGCGCTTCGGCACGCGCCGCAGCCGCCGCCCGCCGCTCGCGCGTATCGGCCGAGCGCTCGTTGGCGGCCGAGACTTGCGCCGCCGCAGCAGCCACCGCCTCCTCGGCCTCGCGCTCAGCCGCGGAGGCGTCGCCGATCCGCGCCTGGCTCTCGCTGTTGGCGCGCTCGAGAGCGCTGATCTGGTTGTCGAGCTCGGCCGGTTCCTTTTCGAGCTCGGCCCGTTCGATCGACTGCTGCTTCTGACGTTCGAGCGCCTGCTCCAGCCGTTGCTCGGCATTCTCCTGCCGCGTCCGCCATTCCGCCTGCTCGCGCGCCGCAGCGCTGAGCCGTTCGCGGTCGGCGGCGGTCTCACGCGCGCGGGTCGCAGCCTCGGCGCGTTTATCGGCAACGACAGTCGCCGCGGCGGCGGCGGTGGAGCGGGCTCCGTCGACTTCGGCCTCCAGTGCCGCCGGATCAGGCAGCGCGGCAAGCGAGCGCTCCGCGGCAGTCACGGCCTGCTTCGCGGCTTCGAGGACCGGCTCGAGATCCGTGTGACGCTCGGCGAGCGCGCTGCGTTGCGCGCCAATCCGTTCGAGGGCGGCGGCGGCCGAGTCGATCGCCCGGCCCGCGTCGCGCGCATCGCGCTCGGCGGCGAGCGCCGCATGGCGCGCCTCTTCGGCTTCGTTGCGGCACTGCTCGATCGCGGCCAACGCAGCGTCGCGCTCGGCCAAAGCCTGCCCGACCGCCGCTTCGAGCGCCGGCAGTTGGCCGACCAGGTCGGCGAGCCGATTGGCGCGCAGCAACCGCTCGGCTGCGGCAGCGCCGGCCGCTTCGGCGACGAATCCGTCCCATCGGCGAAGCCGGCCATCGCGAGTGACCAGCCGCTGGCCGACCGCAAGCTCTTGCCCGGAATCCTGCTCGACCACCGCCACCTGCTTCAGACGGCGCAGCAGCTCGGCCGGAGCCGACACATGATCGGCGAGGCACTCGCAGCCGTTGGGCAGGGCCGGATCGTTTGGCCCGGCCGCGCTTCCCTGCCAGCGCCTTGCCCCTTCAGACCCAAGCGCCGCATCCGCATCGTCCCCGATCGCGGCGGCAAGCGCCCGCTCGTAGCCCGGCGCGGCCTTGAGGCTCGCAATGGCCGAGCCGCCACCCTGCTCGAGCGTGCTGGCCAGCGCGTCATGTTCCGATCGCGCGGCCGAAAAGGCAGCACGCGCCGAAGCGAGCTGGCTTTCGGCAACATCGCGGCGCTCGGCAGCGGCGGCCCGGCCTTGCTCCGCCTCGACCCTGTGGGCTTCGGCGGTGGCCAGCGCTTCCGACGCCGCCTTCGCTCTTGCTTCGGCTTCGTCCCGGTTACGCTCCTGCTCGCTTCCGTCGCCCAGCGAAGCAAGCTGCTCGGCGAGCCGCGTGCGCTCAAGCTCAGTACGCTCGAGCTGCGCGCGCCCCGCCTCGAGCGCGGCCTCACCGACGCGACGCTCGGCGCGCATCGCCGCCTGGCGCGCAAGCAGGTCCGCAAGCGCCGCTTCGGCTTCGCGCGACGCCGTCTCGGCGCTGCTCAGCTCGGCCGCGATCCGCGCCGAGTGACCTTCGGAATCTTCAAGTCGGCGGCTGATCGTCCGCCGTTCCTCCTCGAGCTGTTCGATGGCGCGTGACGCATCGCTGGCCAGCGCCTTCTCGCGCGCGATATCCTCGCTCAACGCTGCATCGAGACGGTCGAGCTCGGCGAGCCGCCGCGCCACCGTGTCACTCCGGGCGCGCGCCGTCGCGAGCTGATGGGCGAGCGCATGCCCCTCGTCGCGGAGATCGGCCGCGGCACGCCGCCTGCCGGCGAGGTTCTCATTGGCACTCTCGTGCGCTCGCTGAGCCTCCGCGATCGCCTCGGCGATCCGGTCGACCTCTTCGGCCGCGGCGCGAGCTTCGGCGTTCGCCGCTTCGGCAGCGCGCTCGGCCTCGACCCAGCGGGCATGAAGAACGCGCGCATCGAGACCGCGGATCTGCTCGGTGATCTTGCGATAGCGTTCGGCAGCGCGCGCCTGCCGCCGCAGCTGCGCGGCGCGCTGCTCCTGATCGCCAAGGATTTCGCTCAGGCGCCCGAGATTGGCTTCGGCCGCGCGCAGCTTCTGCTCCGCATCCTTGCGCCGCGCGTGAAGGCCCGAAATGCCCGCCGCCTCTTCGAGCAGCAGGCGCCGCTCCACCGGCTTGGCCGAAATGATCGAGCTGATCTTGCCCTGGCTGACCAGGGCCGGCGAATGGGCGCCCGTCGCCGCATCGGCGAACAGCAGCGCCACATCCTTGGCGCGCACGTCGCGCCCGTCGATGCGGTAGGCGGAGCCGGCGGCCCGCTCGATCCGCCGCGTGACTTCGCTTTCGCCGGCGGCGCCCTCGTCGCTCGCCTCGCGTTCGATCAAGATCGAGACTTCGGCGAAATCGCGCGGCGGCCGCGTCGACGTGCCGGCGAAGATCACGTCGTCCATGCCCCCGCCGCGCAGCGACTTGGGGCTCGATTCGCCCATCGCCCAGCGCATCGCTTCAAGCAGGTTCGACTTGCCACAGCCATTTGGGCCGACGACGCCGGTCAGGCCAGGCTCGATCCGCAGCTCGGTCGGCTCGACGAAGCTTTTGAAGCCGCTGAGCTTGAGCCGCCGGATCTTCAACTTGTCGTCCCCTCCCCCCGGCTCTCGCTAGCTGCCGACAGCAGCTTTGAGCTGCGGCTCCAGTTTCGCCCAGCTAGACGTGTCCGGCAGCAGCGATCCGTTGAGCACGAACGACGGCGTGCCCTTGAAGTCGGGATATTGGCTGTTGACGTTGGCCGAGACCTGAACTTCCTTGTCGATCATCTTCTGGTCGGTCAGGCACTGGTTGCTCTTGCCTTGCGGCACGCCGCGCGCCGCCGCCCAATCCTGCAGGCCGGCAAGCTTTGCGAAGGCGACGAACACCTGGTTCGTCGGCAGGTTCTGCATCTGCTCGAGCTGCGCCTGCGGCGTCGCCTCAACCTTGCCCATCCACACCGGCTGGTCCTTGTACATTGCGAGCGCGAGGGGGAAGAAGGTCTTGGGACCGTTGCACCGCGCAATCAGGTCGGCGGCCATGTCGATCGGGCCGTGAATGAGGTACGGGCGGAATTCCCAGCTGAGCTTCCCGGTCTTGACCAGGTCGATGACGTGCGGAACCCCCTCGTCGTCGAACTTCTTGCACACCGGGCAGCCGAGTGAGCCAATCTCCACCAGCTTCACCTTGGCGTTGGGATTACCCATCATGTAGCCGTCAGAGGTCTCATTGACGACGTCGGCCCAGGTGCCGCCGGGCGGCGGATTGGCCTGCGTGATCGTCACCTTCTCAGTGGTGGTCGTCGTACTCTCGCTCTTGTTCTTGTTGCACGACGCGAGAGCCAGGGCGGCCACGGCTGCAACAATCCACTGCTTATTCTTCATTTCGATCATCCTCAGCCGCGCTCGCCCAGCGCTTTCCTCAGCGCGGGCTCGAGCTTGTCCCAAGTCGCCGTCTCCGGGACCATTGTCCCATTCAGTATGAACGTCGGCGTGCCGACGAAATCGGGAAATTGATTAGTCGTGTCGCCGGTCATCTGGATCAGCTGATCGACCGCTTTCTGGTTGCTCAGGCACTGCTGGCTTTTCGCCTCAGGCACCCCGCGGCTTGCCGCCCATTGCGAGAAGCCCGCCACCTTGGCCAGCTGCACGAACTGCGTGCTCGGCGGCAGGTTCTGCAGCTTCTCGAGCTGGTCCTGCGGCGTCGCGTCGACCTTGCCGACCCATACCGGCTGATCCTTGTAGAGCGCGCGCGTCAGCGGGAAGAAGGCTTTGGGGCCGTTGCAGCGCGCGACCAGCGCAGCCGTGAGGTCCACCGCGTCGCGGACATAGTTGCGGAACTCCCAGCTGACCTGCCCGGTCTTCACGTAATTGTTGATCAGCGCGGGCACGCCCTCTTCGTCGAACGCGCGGCAGTGCGGGCAGGTGAGCGAGCCATATTCGATCAGCTTCACCTTGGCATTCGGGTTGCCCATGACGAACGCGCCGGCGGGCGTGGCGCTAACGACCTGCGTCCAGTCGCCGCTCTTCGGTGCTTTCACCGGCGTGACCTTGGCCGGCGCGTTGGTTGCCGCATCGCCCTGCTTGGCATTGCATCCGGCGATCGCAACCACCGCGGCGGCGCAGGCGAGGAAAACGGAAGGCTTCATC
>DATDDW010000320.1:0-3902 GCA_036523615.1 Sphingomicrobium sp. | reverse complement strand
ACCGCGCGGGAGTTGCCCCGTCCGATCCGCTGCTGATCGGAATCGGGCGCAAGCTCGGGGCGAACCTTGCCGGGGTGATGACCCACGCCGGCGCCTCCTACGACTGCCGCACGCGCGACGAGTTCGAGGCGATGGCCGAACAGGAGCGCGCGCTCACGGTCGAAGCCGCCGAGCGGCTCAGAGCTGCCGGCCTGCCCTGCCCCATCGTCAGCGTCGGCTCGACCCCGACGTTGCACTACGCCCGCGACCTCACCGGCGTCACCGAGGCGCGCGCCGGCGTCTACGCGTTTGGCGATCTCGTTCAGGCCGAGCTCGGCACCTGCGCGATCGGCGACATCGCGATCAGCGTTCTTGCGAGCGTCATCGGCCACAATCGCCAGCACGGGCGAGTGCTGATCGACTCCGGCTTCCTTGCGCTGAGCCGCGACCGCAGCACCGCGGAGCTGCCGGTAGACTGGGGCTATGGCGCGGTGTGCGACCCAGCAACTGGCGAGCTCATCGACGGCGTTACGGTCTCATCGACCAACCAGGAGCATGGGATCGTCACGGCTTCGTCGGGCGCAATCGACTTCGACCGTTTCCCCGTCGGCAGCCGCGTGGCGATCCTGCCCAATCACGCCTGCGCGACCGCCGCGGCTTACGAGCGCTATTACGTGACCGAGGGGTCGCAGCAAATCATCGACGTGTGGGAGCGGGTGAACGGCTGGTAGTCGCCGCGGCGACCATTATTCGGCAGCCGTGGCGACCGGCGGCGCATCGACATAGGCCGGCTGGGCGATCCGGTTCCGTTCATCGTCGAACCACTCAATCGTCGCCTCGAGGCCCTGTTCGAGCCCGACGGTCGGTCGCCAACCAAGCAGTTTGAGTGCACGACCAATGTCGGGCTTCCGGCGACGCGGGTCGTCGGTCGGCAGCGGCCGCTGGATGATCCGCGAGCGCGATCCGGTAAGCTCGATCATGCGCTTGGCGAGCGCAAGGATGGATAGCTCCTCCGGATTGCCGAGGTTGACCGGAAGGCCCTGCGCCGCGCGGCATTCCATCAGCCGCGTCAGGCCCTCGATCATGTCGTCGATGAAGCAGAAGCTGCGCGTCTGCGAACCATCGCCGTAGATCGTGATGTCGCCGCCGCTAAGCGCCTGGCAGGCCATGTTCGAGATCACCCGGCCGTCGTCGCAGCGCATCCGCGGCCCATAGGTATTGAAGATGCGCGCGACGCGCACGTCCGCACGCTGGTGGCGATGGAAGTCGAACGTCAACGCCTCGGCCGCGCGTTTCCCTTCATCGTAACATGCGCGCGGTCCGGTACAGTTGACCGAGCCGGCGTAATCCTCGGTCTGCGGGTGGATTTCGGGATCGCCGTAGATCTCGCTGGTGGAGGCAAGCAGGAGTCGCGCTCCCGTCTGCTCGGCAAGCCGCAGCACGTGGCGTGTTCCCGCGACATTGGTCAGCATCGTGTGCTCGGGGTCGGCCTGATAATGGTCGGGCGAGGCGGCGCAGGCGAAATGATAGATGCGCGTAATGCGTGCGCGGCTAAGCCACGGCGGAAGGGGCTCGATCACATCATGCTCGAAGAAGTCGAAGCGGCGCTCGCGCTCGAGCGAACGAAGATTGTCGCTGCGGCCGGTAATCAAATTGTCGAGGCAGAGGACGCGCGCTCCGTCAGCGGTGAGCCGATCGCACAGATGCGAGCCGATAAATCCTGCACCGCCTGTGACGAGCGCAACTGTGTGTGGTTCCCTCACGCTCCAACTCCTCGTTCCCGGGGCGAAGCGCTTAGCAATTGCAAGCGTTCCCTTGGAAGCCCGAAGCGAATGGGGAACTCGTGCGTTTCTTTGGCGAGCAGCGAAGGAGCTAAGACATGCCAGCCAAATCGAAGTCGCAACAGAAAGCCGCCGGAGCGGCGCTCGCGGTCAAGGAGCATGAGCGCGCCAAGAGCTCGCTCAAGGGCGCTTCCAAGAGCATGTTCGAATCGATGAGCGAAAAAGAGCTCAAGAAGATGGCGTCGACCAAGCGCAAGGGTAAGCCCGAGCACGTCGGCGACTAGAGCTTCTCGGTCAGCTCCGGAACGATCTTGAACAGGTCGCCGACGAGGCCGAGGTCGGCGACCTGGAAGATCGGCGCTTCCTCGTCCTTGTTGATCGCGACGATCGTCTTCGCGTCCTTCATTCCCGCGAGGTGCTGAATCGCGCCGGAAATGCCGATCGCGATATAGACCTGCGGAGCGACGATCTTGCCCGTCTGCCCAACCTGATAGTCGTTGGGTGCATAGCCGGCGTCGACCGCCGCGCGCGACGCACCGACCGCGGCGCCGAGCTTGTCGGCGAGCGGATCGAGGAGCGCATGGAACTGGTCGGACGAGCCGAACGCCCGGCCACCCGAGACGATGATCTTGGCGCTGGTGAGCTCGGGCCGCGCGCTTTCGGACGCTTCGAGCGAGACGAAGCTGCTGGCGCCGACGGCACCGCCGGCATCGACTTGCTCGACCGAAGCATTCCCGCCGCCATGCTCGGCCTTGTCGAACGCCGTGGTGCGCACCGTGACCACCTTCTTCGGGTCCTTCGAGCGGACAGTGGCGATCGCGTTGCCGGCGTAGATCGGGCGAGTGAAGGTGTCCGGGCCCTCCACTGAGAGGATGTCGCTAAGCTGCATCACGTCGAGCAGCGCGGCGACGCGCGGCGCGATATTTTTGCCGAACGTCGTCGCGGGAGCGACGAACGCGTCATGATCGGCCATCAGCTTCGCGGCAACCGGCGCGATCTCCTCGGCCAGATCATGGTCGAGGTGCGGAGCGTCGGCGACGAGCACCTTGGCCACGCCGGCGATCTTCACCGCCTGTTCCGCGACCCCTCCGACGTTGGCGCCGGCGACCAGCGCGTGCACGTCGCCGAGCTTTGCCGCGGCGGTGATAGTCGGCAGAGTCGCGTCACGCACCGACTTGCCGTCATGTTCGACGAGGACGAGGACGCTCATTTCGCGATCCCCAGGCCATGCAGGCGCTCGACCAGCTCGTCGACGCTGCCGACCTTGATCCCCGCCTGACGCTTCGCCGGTTCGACGACTTTCACGGTCTCGAGCCGGCGCGCGACGTCGACGCCGTAATCGCCGGGCGATTTGGCCGCGAGCGGCTTCGACTTGGCCTTCATGATGTTGGGCAGCGACGCATAGCGCGGCTCATTCAACCTGAGGTCGGTGGTGACCACGGCCGGCAGCTTGAGCTTCACCGTTTCAAGGCCGCCGTCCACTTCGCGAGTGACGGTCACATTGTCGTTTGCCGCTTCGACCTTCGACGCGAATGTGCCCTGCGGCCAGCCGAGCAGCGCCGCGAGCATCTGCCCCGTCTGGTTGCAGTCGTCGTCGATCGCCTGCTTGCCGAGGATGATCATCTGCGGGCTCTCCTCGGCGGCGATCTTCGCGAGAATCTTGGCGACGGCGAGCGGCTCGACCTCTTCTTCGGTCTGGACGAGGATCGCGCGGTCGGCGCCCATCGCCAGCGCGGTGCGCAAGGTCTCTTGCGCCTTCGCCGGGCCAACGGAGACCGCGACGATCTCGGTCGCGGCGCCTCTCTCCTTGAGGCGGATCGCTTCCTCGACCGCGATCTCGTCGAACGGGTTCATGCTCATCTTGACGTTCGCGAGATCGACGCCCGAGCCGTCCATCTTGACCCGCGGCTTCACGTTGAAATCGATGACGCGTTTCACCGCGACCAGCACTTTCATTCGGTTCAACCTCCAACCGTTCGCCCCTGAGCTCGTCGAAGGGCTGTTGTTCACTTCAAGAAATGCAGGGCTTCGACAAGCTCAGCCCGAACGAATCTATGCAGGCACGAGATTGTTCACTTCCGCGACGATCTTCCGCGCCGCATCGCCGAGGTCGTTGGCGGCAATGATCGGCAGCCCCGACCC
>DATDDW010000319.1:0-4879 GCA_036523615.1 Sphingomicrobium sp. | reverse complement strand
GCCTTCCAGCTCATCATGTGCAGCCCGTCGGGATAAACGGGCACGTTGAGCTTCCAGAAGCGCTTCATCTCGGCGAGGCAGCCGCCCATGCCCTTGAGCATGATCGCCGCGGCCTCGGGCCGGTGCTTGAGCACGTCGGCGTACCAAATGCCGCGCTTGTCCCAGAACGAGGCTTGCTCCGAAGCGCCGAAAACCAGCTCGTGCAGCTCTTCGAAGGTCTGGACGAGGAGCGCGCACTCGGCCTTGCTCAGCACCTCGTCAGCGACGAGGAAATCGAGGCCGAGAGCCTCGGCTTCCGCGCGGCTGGAGACGGTGCGGGTCTGTGGCCCGGGAGTGAAGCGGCCCTCGGCGTCGAGCTTCGCCCGGTTTGACACTTCGACCCTGCCCGAATAGGTGGCGATGCGACTGAGCGGGCTGTCGTCCGCCCAGCGCGGGTCCGCTTTCGGCGGTTTGACCGCGCTTGCCAGGATTGCCGGGTTGGGGCCGGGCTTGAGCTGCGGTCCTTTGTCCGTCTCGACCGCCCGCGGCCCTTGTTTGGTGGCGGCTCGCCGTTGCGGCGCAGCTTCACGCTTGCGGCGCAGGTCGACCGGCTCCTTCAGCCGCAGCTTGTTGAGATGCTCGGGCGCGAGCACGCCGTCCGGGTGGCGGCCGACGAAATAATGACGCTGCCACGCCTCCTTGATCGCCTCGCGGTCGCCGGCGCGGATCCGGGCCATGAAGCCGTCGCGCGCCTCCTTGAATTGGTTGTGCCGTGCCGCCAGCTCCGGATCGTCGGCGAGGCGATGGATGTGCAGCTCGGTGTCGGGCAGCACGCGCCGCGGCACCGGCAGGAAAAAGCAGAACGGTTCTCCTTCCTCGAAGCGCGTGATCCCCGCCTGGGTCAGCTGCCAGTTCATCGTGAACGGGTACGGCAGCCAGTCGCTTTCTATCACACCGGCGAGCGGCGACGCCGTCGGTTTGGGATCATTGAACGGGCCCGTCGCCAGAATCCCCCAATCGCGTTCAGTCTCGATCAGATAATCGAGATGGAAGGTGATGATTCCACGGGAAAAATTTGAGCGACAGAAATGGCTGACCGGCGCTCCGCCGGGCAGCTCCTTGAGGCCGATCACCTGGATGTCCTCAACCGCCATTCCGCCGTTCCAGCGGATCTCGAGCGGGATCGGGCACAACACTTCCCAGCCGAACGCATTGGCGATCGACAGCGGCAAGCAGCGATAAGCGTGGCGGTCGGGGAAATCGTCCATCCACTGCCGCTTCGCGCGCGCCGGCCGCACCTCGGGCGGATAGTCGGTGAGGGCGTGCAGCTTCACCACCATCGACGGCTCTGCTGCCGGCGCGGGCTTTTTGCTGGCCAAGCGGGACCCTCCTTGCGCCAAGAGTAGCGCCGCGGCTTGGCCGCGCAAGCGAAGGCTCAGAGTGCGAGCACCTCGCCGAACGCCGTTACGGCCGCCGCAGGATCGTCCTTGCCCCAAACCGCCTGGCACACGGCAAGGAAGTCGGCGCCGGCGTCGATCAGCGGCTGGGCATTGTCGGGCGTGATCCCGCCGATCGCCACGCAGGGGATTTCGAACACCGCCGACCACCAGCTCAAGATCGACGGGTGCGGCCGGTAGTGCGACGGCTTGGTCGTGGTCGGATAGAAGGCGCCGAACGCCACATAATCCGCTCCGTCCTCGCCGGCCTGCATCGCCAGATGGCGGCTGTCGTGGCAGGTCCGGCCGATCTGCGCGCCCGGTCCGAGGAGCGCCCGCGCCTCACGTACGTCGCCGTCGCTCTGGCCGAGGTGCACGCCGTCGGCGCCGAGGCGCCTGGCGAGTTGCATGCTGTCGTTGACGATGAAGGCGACGCCCGCGTCAGCGCAAATGCGCTGCAACGGCTCGGCAAGCCGCGCGAGTTCGTCCTCCGCCGTGTCCTTCACGCGTAGCTGGAACGCAGCAGCGACGCCGGGCTCGACCGCGGCCTTCAGCCGGTCAGGAAACGCGCCGCCGACTTCCGGCGGACTGATCAGGTAGAGCTTCGCCGGGGCGGTGCGCGGCGGCGGCGGGAACTCTATCGGGTCGAATTCGGCTTCGTCCAAGATCAGGCCGGCACCTTCTCGGTGGACGCTTCGTAGATTTCATCGATCGCCTGGCCGAGCGTCGCGTTGAACTCCTCGTCGCTCTGCTGCGCGCGGAGGTCCGAGAGCAAGGCCCGGCTGAAGCTGGCGATCATCCCTGGATTCTTGGCCAGCTCGCGGCAGGCTTCGTCGCGCGAGAATCCGCCCGACAGAGCCACCACGCGAAGCACCCTGGGATGCGCGATCAGCGGCGCGAACTTGCCCGGCTCCGCAGGAATCGAAAGCTTGAGCATCACCTGCTGACCCTCGGGGATCTCATCGAGCTCTTCGAGGATCGCGGTGAGCAACAGGTCGTCGCTCTGCGCCCGGTCGGGACTCTTGATGTTGACTTCGGGCTCGACGATCGGAACGAGCCCGTGCGCCAGTACCTGTTTCGCCAGCTGGAACTGCTGCGCGACGGCCGCTGCGATCCCCGCCGCGTTGGCCGAATTGATCACCGAGCGCTCCTTCGTGCCGAACACGCCGAGCGACTTCGCCCGCTCGAGCAAGCCGTGGAGCCCGGGGATCGGCTTCATCATCTGGACGCCGTTCTCCTCGTCGGCGAGGCCCTTGTCGATCTTGATGAAGGGAATGACGCCGCGATCGATCAGCGCCTGCGGCGTCGGCTTGCCGTCGACCGTGCCATCCATCGTCCGCTCGAACAGGATCGCTCCGATCACCTTGCCCGAGGCGAAGCAGGGCGAAGTGATGATGCGCGAGCGCATCTGGTGAATGAGCTCGAACATCTGTTCGTCGCTCGACCAGGCGCCCTCCTCGATGCCGTAGCCTTTCAAGGCCTTGGGCGTCGAGCCGCCCGACTGGTCGAGCGCGGCGATGAAGCCGTTCCCGTTGCGCATCTTCTGCATCATTTCAGACTGATTCATGGCTAGCCTCTGCTTGCTCCTGGAGGGCCGCGACGCCGGGGAGCGTACGGCCTTCCATCCATTCTAAGAATGCCCCGCCCGCGGTCGAGACGAAGCTGAAATCCTGGGCGACGCCCGCATGGTTTAGCGCGGCGACTGTGTCCCCGCCGCCGGCGACCGAAATGAGCGAACCTTCCGCGGTCAGTGCCGCGGCGGTTCGCGCGAGAGCGACCGTCGCCGCATCGAACGGCGGCACTTCGAACGCGCCCAGCGGGCCATTCCAGACCAGGGTCCGACAGGTCTTGAGCACGTCGGCGAGCGCCTCGACTGCTGCCGGTCCGATGTCGAGGATCATCTCGTCGGGCGCGACCTCGTGCACGTTGCAGGTGCGCAGCGAGGGCGGGTGGGGCTTGAGCTCCTTCGCCACCACCACATCGTAGGGCAGATGGATGGTGCAGCCCGCCGCATCGGCACGCTCCATGATCGCATTGGCTTCGCCGGTCAGCTCGTGCTCGCACAGGCTCTTTCCGACATTCACCCCGCGCGCGGCGAGGAAGGTGTTGGCCATGCCGCCGCCGATGATCAGATGGTCGACCTTATCGACGAGGTGGCCGAGCACGGCGAGCTTGGTCGAGACCTTCGCCCCGCCGACGACCGCGGCGACCGGCCGCTCGGGCGAGCCCAGCGCCTTTTCGAGCGCGTTCAGCTCCGCCTCCATCGCCCGGCCGGCGAAGCTTGGCAGGTAGTGGGTGATCCCCTCGGTCGAAGCATGCGCCCGGTGAGCGGTCGAGAAGGCGTCGTCCACATAATAATCGCCAAGTGCCGCCATCGCTTTGGCGAGCTCCGGGTCGTTCTTCTCCTCGCCGGGATGGAAGCGCGTGTTCTCGAGCACCCCGATATTGCCCGGAAGCATGGTGGCGATCGCGCGCTCAGCCTCCGGGCCCTGGCAGTCCTCGATGAAGCGCACCGAGCGGCCGGTGAGACGGTGGATCGGCAGCACCAGCTGCGCCGTCGACATGTCGGGCCGCGTCTCGCCCTTGGGCCGGCCGAAATGCGATAGCAGGAGGACGATCGCCCCGCGGTCGCTCAATTCGAGCACTGTCGGCAGCATCGCTCTCAGGCGGGTGTCGTCGGTCACCTTCGCGCCGTCCATCGGCACATTGAGGTCGACGCGGACCAGTACCTTCCTGCCGGTCAGGTCTTCCGGCAGGTCGTCGAGCGTCCTGAACCGGGTCACCCAGGGACCCTGGAAGTTGTCAAAGTTGTGCCCTCAACGCGGGCACGGGCGCACGCTCGCGCACGCGCATTGGCCCGCGAGGCGATCAGACACTCATCCGACTCGCTGGTCATCGAATCAGCCATAAAGCCAAAGCGCGGCTGTAGGACAGACTTATCCGAGCTGACCCATCGCGTGGGCGGTATCGACCATGCGGTTCGAAAAGCCCCATTCGTTGTCGTACCAGCTGACGACGCGCACCAGCTTGCCGTCCAGGACCGCCGTCTCCAGGCTATCGACCGTCGAACTGGCCGGCGTGTGGACGATATCGACCGAGACGATCGGGTCCTCGGTATATTCAAGCACGCCCTTGAGCCGCTCGCTCTCGCTCGCCTGCTTGAGGATATGATTGACCTCGTCGCGGCTCGTCTCGCGGCCCGGCACGAAGGTCAAATCGACGATGCTGCCATCGGGAACCGGCACCCGGATCGCCGAGCCGTCGAGCTTGCCCTTAAGCTCGGGCAGCACCTCGCCGACGGCGCGCGCGGCGCCGGTGGTTGTCGGGATCATCGACATGGCCGCGGCGCGGGCACGGCGCAGGTCGGAGTGGATCTGGTCGAGGATCTTCTGGTCGTTCGTGTAGGCGTGGACCGTGGTCATCAGGCCGCGCTCGATCCCGAGCGCGTCGTTGAGCACCTTGGC
>DATDDW010000318.1:0-3913 GCA_036523615.1 Sphingomicrobium sp. | reverse complement strand
TATCGTCGGCGGCGACGACGGCGGGCTGTGGTACAGCTACGACGGCGGCAACAAATGGTGGAAGGCGAACAACCTTCCCGTCAGCCAGTTCTACCACGTCAGCGCCGACGACAAGGACCCCTACCAGGTCTACGGCGGCCTCCAGGACAATTCGTCGTGGGTCGGCGACCAGGAATATCCGGGCGGCATCACCAACAGCCGCTGGGAGAATCTGTTCGGCGGCGACGGCTTCTGGGCCTTCGCCGACCCGTCCGACCCCAATTTCGCCTACGCCGAAGCGCAGGGCGGGCACGTCGGCCGGGTCAATCGCAAGACGCTCGAGCAGCGCGATATCCAGCCCAAGGGCGGCTACAAGGAGAAGCTCCGCTACAACTGGAACACGCCGATCGCGCTGTCGCCCAATGAGCGCGGCACGATCTACATCGGCTCGCAATTCCTGTTCCGCAGCCGCGACCATGGCGTGACCTGGGACCGGATCTCGCCCGACCTCACCACCAACGACCCGATCCGCCAGCGGCAGGAGCAGTCGGGCGGAATCACGGTCGACAATTCATCGGCCGAGATGAACACCACCATCTATTCGATCTCGGAGAGCCCGCGCGCCGCGGGGCAGATCTGGGTCGGGACCGACGACGGCAACGTCCAGCTGACCCGCGACGGCGGCGGCCACTGGACCAATCTGACGCCCAACCTCGGCATGCCGGCGGGCAACTGGATCAGCTGGGTCGAGGCGAGCCGCTTCGATCCCGCGGTCGCTTACGTGACCGACGACCGTCACGCCTACGGCGACATGACCCCGTACCTCTACCGGACGACCGACTATGGCCGTACCTGGCAACGGCTGGTCGGGCCGGGGACGCCGGGCGTGCGCGGCTATGCCCATGTGATCAGGGAAGACCGGCTCAACCCCAACATCCTGTTCCTCGGCACCGAGTTCGGGCTGTTCATGAGCCTCAACGGCGGGCAGAGCTGGGCCCAGTTCAAGCCCAACGACTTCCCCGACGGGGTGGCGGTGCGCGACATCGCGCTGCAGCCGCGCGACGACGACCTCGTGCTCGCGACGCACGGCCGCGGCATCTGGGTCGTCGACGACATCAGCCCCCTGCGCGCGCTGAGCTCGCCGGTCCTCGCCAGCAACGTCGCGCTGATCCCCAGCGCGCCGATCGAGCAGCGCATCCAGGGCAATGGCGGCTGGGTCGAAGGCGATGCCGGCTATGCCGGCGACAATCCGCCGAGCGGCGCCACCATCACTTACTACCAGAAGGCCCGGCACGTGATCGGGCGGATGAAGCTCGAGATCCTCGATGCCAACGGCAATGTCGTCGACGAAGTGCCGGCGGCGAAGCGGCGTGGGCTCAACCGCGTCAGCTGGCCGATGCGCACCAAGCCGCCGCAAGTTCCGCCCGCGGCGTCGCTCGCGGGCGCTTCGACCCAAGGCGAGCGCTTCCTCCCCGGCACCTACACCGTCCGGCTGACCAAGAACGGCCAGGTGGTGAACGAGCCGCTCGCCGTAACGCTCGACAAGCGCGCGACCTTCACCGTCGCCGACCGGCAGGCGCAATTCGCCGCGGCCGAGCGGGTCAAGACGATGTTCGCGCGGATGAGCAAGGTGGTCGGCGAGATCAACGGCGTGCGCCAGCAGGCAGCGGCGCTGGCCGGCAATGCGGCCGCGCCCGCCGACGTCAAAGCCGCCGCTGCCCAGCTCAACGCCAAGGCCGACGAGCTCAGGAAAGAGATCGTCGCCACCAAGGAAGGCGGCGCAATCACCGGCGAGGAGCGGCTGCGCGAGCATGTCGACGACGTCTATGGCGCGATCACTTCGGTCGAGGACCGGCCGACGGCCTATCAAATGGCGCGGATCGACGCGCTCGACCGCGAGCTGAAAGACGTCGAAGGACAATGGACCGCGTTCCAGTCGGCCGATCTCGCTGCCTTCAACGCCAAGCTGAAGGCCGCAAACCTGCCGGCGCTGACCATCGCCAAGATCGAGCTCAACCCGGCTGACGAGCCGCGCGGCGGAAGCGCCTCGGCGCTCGCGCGGGGCCTCGTCGGCACGCACTTCTACGGCGACTTCAGCGCGACGCGGGAGAGCGCCGAGAAGGACTGAGGCTCATTCGGTGCGCGAGCCGCTGCCGGTCAGCGGCTTAACGTGCACCGTCTTGATGTTGACGAACTCGCGGATCCCGTAGGCCGAACATTCGCGCCCGTAGCCCGAATGCTTGACCCCGCCGAACGGCATCCGAGGGTCGGAGCGGACATTCTCGTTGACGAAGCTCAGGCCGGCTTCGAGCTCGCGGGCAGCGATCCGCCGGCCGCGGTCGAGATCGCCGGTGAGCACGCCCGAGCCCAGGCCGAACTCGCTCGCGTTGGCGATTCGGACCGCATCGGCTTCGTCTTTAGCCGAAATCACCGCGGCGACGGGGCCGAACACCTCCTCGTCGTGCGCCGGCTGGCCCGGGCGGACGTTGGTCAGCACCGTCGCCGGGTACCAGGCGCCTGGCCGGTCGGGGACCTTGCCGCCGAGCAGCAGCTGCGCCCCCTTGGCCACGCTCTTCGTGACCTGACCGTGGATGTCGTCCCGGGCTTTGACGCTCACCATCGGCCCGAGCTTCGTTCCGTCCTTGGTGGGATCGCCCAGTTGATAGCCGCGCATCGCCTCGACCAGCGCCGCCTCGAACGCTTCGCGCACCTCATCGACGACGATGAAGCGCTTGCCGGCAATGCAGCTCTGCCCGCCGTTGACCATCCGCGCCGCGGCGCAGAGCTTGGCCGCGGGGGCGATGTCGGCATCCTCGAGCACGACGTACGCATCCGAGCCGCCGAGCTCGAGCACGCACTTCTTGAGCACCGAGCCCGCCGCGGTAGCGACGCTGCGGCCTGCGGCGACGCTCCCGGTCAGCGTGACCGCGGCAACATGATCGTCCCTGATCAAAGCCTCGACCTCGCGGCTGGGGAGCAACAGCGTGCGGAACATGTCCTTCGGCACTCCCGCTTCGTGCAGCACCTGCTCGATCGCCAGCGCGCAGCCGGGCACGTTGCTGGCGTGCTTCAACAGCGCTCCGTTACCGGCCATCAGCGCGGGCGCGGCGAAGCGGAACACCTGCCAGAAGGGGAAATTCCACGGCATCACCGCCAGCACGACGCCGAGCGGATTGAAGGTGACGAAGGCCTCCTCGCCGATGTCCGCCGGCTGGTCGGCAAGATATTCCTCCGCGTGGTCGGCGAACCAGTCGCAGTGGAACGCGCATTTCTCGACCTCGGCGCGGCCGTCGTCGATGGTCTTGCCCATCTCCTCGGTCATCAGCCGCGCGAACTCGTCCTTGCGCGCGCGAAGCACCTCGGCCCCCTTGCGGATGACGCGAGATCGCTCGGCGAAGCTGATCCGGCGCCAGTCGAAGAAGGCCGCGTGCGCCGCAGCCGCGGCCGCGCGCGCATCGTCGATGCTGTGCTCGTGATAGGAGCGGCCCGGCTCGCCCGTAGCCGGGTTGATGGTCTGGATCGTCTTGCGCGCCTTGGGACGCGTCAGCTCAGCTTGCTCGGCCATTCGCGGCCTCCGATCTGGAGGGCACATAGGCGCGCGAGCGCCGACAACCAATGGCGGTCGGGATGATCGGAAGACTGGAGCGGGCGAAGGGATTCGAACCCTCGACCCCAACCTTGGCAATACTGTCGACCAACGTGTCATCCTGCACATTGCATTTCATCCGAGAGCGCCTGTCCTTTCATGGCGGCTCAGAACATTGCTTAGTGTCTCACCGGACGCTACCTAGCGCGCTACCTGCCGGGCCTTAGGTAACAACGGTGCCGAAACTCACCGATTCTATGGTTGCTGCAATACCGCCGGCGGCGGGCGGCCAAAAAGAGTATGCTGATGAGCTAGTGACGGGCCTAAGGCTCCGAGTCGGTACGTCCG
>DATDDW010000317.1:0-3129 GCA_036523615.1 Sphingomicrobium sp. | reverse complement strand
CAAGTGTATTATTGTGTCAATACAGCCGGACACGTGCAGCGGCACGGCGGCCTTGTCTTGGGCCATGTCGGGCGGATAGGCGGGCGGCACAGCGAACAAGGGAAGAAGCATGGACGTCAATGGAGTCGCCGCGGTCGTGACCGGCGCGGCATCGGGGCTGGGCGAAGCGACGGCGCGCGAGCTGGCGCGGCGCGGGGCGAAGGTCGCGGTGTTCGACCGGGACGCCGAGCGCGGCGAGCAGGTGGCGAGCGAGATCGGCGGGATTTTCTGCGAAGTGGACGTCACCTCCGATGAGAAAGTCGCGGCGGCGTTCGCCAAGGCGCGCGCGGCGCACGGGCAGGAGCGGATCCTGGTCAATTGCGCGGGCGTCGCGACGGCGGCGAAGACCGTCGGCCGCGACAAGGAGACCAAGGCGGCGAAAGCCTATCCGCTGCAGCAGTTCGAGCTGACCATTCAAATCAACCTGATCGGCACCTTCCGCTGCATCGCCAATTCGGCGCTGGGAATGGTCGACCTCGAGCCGCTGGCCGAGGGCGAGAAGGGCGTGATCATCAACACCGCGTCCGTCGCCGCCGAGGACGGCCAGATCGGCCAGGCCGCTTACTCCGCGTCCAAAGGCGGAGTGCTGGCGATGACGCTGCCGATCGCGCGCGACCTGATGAACGAAGGCGTGCGGGTGAACACCATCCTTCCCGGCGTGTTCAAGACGCCGATGGTGGCGATGATGCCGGAGAACGTGCAGGACGCGCTGGGCGCGCAGGTCCCCTTTCCCAAGCGACTCGGCCGGCCCGACGAATATGCGCAGCTCGCCTGCTTCCTCATCGAGAACCCGTACATGAACGCGGCGGCCGTGCGGCTCGACGGCGGCATCCGCATGGCGCCGCGTTGACCATGGACGATGGGCGCCTGCTCGACGATCTCGCCGAGGCGGCGCGCGAAGCAGGGGAGGCGATCCGCGAAGTCGTCCGTCGCGGCTTCGACGTTCATTCGAAGCAGGACACCTCTCCGGTCACGGCGGCCGACCACGCGGCCGAATTGGTGATCCTCGCCGCGCTGGCACGGGCCGCGCCGGGCGTTCCCGTCATCGCCGAGGAGGAGGTCGCGGCGGGCCGGATCCCGGCGCACGGCGACACCTATTTCCTCGTCGACCCGCTTGACGGGACGAAGGAGTTCGTGCGCGGCGGGGACGACTACACCGTCAACATCGGGCTGATCGACCACGGCACGCCGGTGCTCGGCGTCGTCTATGCGCCGGCGACAGGGCGCCTCCACGGCGGCCGCGTCGGCGAGGGCGCCTGGCTCGACGAAGGTTCCGGGCGCACCGCGATCCGTACCCGCGAGCGCGGCGAAGAGATGACCGCCGTCGCCTCCAAGTCGCACCTCAACCAGGCGACGATCGACTATCTCGAAGCTGCGATTGGCGGCTCCTGTGGCTACATCTCGGTCGGCTCGTCGCTCAAATTCTGCATTGTCGCGGAGGGGCGGGCCGACATTTACCCGCGCGCAGCGCCGACGAGCGAGTGGGACACGGCCGCTGGCCACGCGGTGCTGCTCGCCGCCGGGGGACTGGTCGACGGGCCCGACGGTCAGCCGCTGGCCTATGGCAAAAAGGCGTTCCTCAACCGCGCCTTCGTCGCCACGTCGGGCTGGAAGCCCCCGCGGCTGGAGCCTTTCCTCGAGCCTTTTTCGGGCGGCGGCGAGCTTCCAGAAGGCGTTTAGCGCGGATCGCGCCCGCGGCCCTGCCACGGGGGTGATTTGATCCGTTTCGGACCAGAACCTTCGTCAGCAGCAATGGGCATCGCCAGCTGCATCGCTTCGACCTCGAGCCGGACCGCTTCGATTCGCGCGTAGAGCTCGACCGCCTCGATGCGCCCTTCGGCGGCGCCAAGGCGCTTCATCACCCGCCGCGCCTCGTCCAGCGCCGAGCCGAGCTCGGCCAGCCACCGGGCGCGATCGGCAGCGGATGTTTCGAACGGACCCTCGGCCACGCAGACTCCCGGAAGCGAAACGGTGTTATGCACCGGGCGGATTGCAATTCCGTTCCCATGGCTCCGTTGTGGAGCCGAAATCGTCTGACTTTTCTCCACAATGCGCGTTAAAACAGCCGTGCTCGGTCCCGCTTCTCATCGGGGGGGTAACCCAATGGACGCGATCCAGACTGGCCGACACGATCTCAGCTATTCCGACAGACCGCCGGTGCTCGTTGCCGGGAGCAGCGATGCGGCGACCGCTCGGGCGGTTCGAACCGTCGAAGCGGCGGGCTTTCGCGTCGGCGCCAGCGTGCCGATCCAAGATGCCGGTGGCCGAATCGAACGGCAGATTTCGACCAGCGCCCTGTGGCTGGAGCTCGACAACGATTGCGGCGCGGCGCTCGACGATCTCCTCGCCCAGGTCAGCGACGATGTGAGCGAGGGCCGCTATGCGGCGGTCGTGTCGGGCACAGCCGAGCTGCTCGACCCGATCGCCGCGGCGATCGACGACAACCGCGTCGCGCTGATCGTCGACGCCGACGAAGCCGAGCGGGCCGCGGCACTCGCGGTGGCGACCAGCTGGGTGGGAATGCCGCTTCGCCTGTCGGACGTCGCCGCCGACCAGAATGCCGCGCGCTTGAGACAGCTCAGCGACGAAGTCAGCCGTATCGCCGCGACGCTCGCGCGCCTGTCGACGGGACCGTCACCTGCCGCGCGCCCGAGCGAGCCAACGCAGGCGAGTGGCGATCTGCCCGCGGTTTCGGCCGAGACCGTCCGCTCGGTGATCCGCGCGCGGCGGCTGCGCGCGGGCTATTTCTCCGAGGATCTGTTCGCCGACCCGGCCTGGGACATGTTGCTCGACCTGTTGCAGGCCGAGATCGCGCAGTTGCGCGTGCCCGTGTCGAGCCTGTGCATTGCCGCCGCCGTGCCAGCGACGACGGCGCTGCGCTGGCTCAAGACGATGACCAGCGAGGGGCTGTTCATCCGCCGCGCCGACCCGCACGACGGGCGCCGCGTGTTCGTCGAGCTCGCGCCCAAAACCAGCGAGGCGCTGCGCCGTTATTTCGCGGAGGTGGGGCAGCCGGCCGTCATCTGAAGCTGCCGAGCGTCCATTCTGGTGGGCGGTGACGGGCTCGAACCGCCGACCCTCTCGGTGTAA
>DATDDW010000316.1:0-3458 GCA_036523615.1 Sphingomicrobium sp. | reverse complement strand
GAGAACGAAGCTGGCGATGCGGGGCGGCACCCCGAAGCGCTCTAGCTCTTCGAGCGTGCGCGGGTAGGCGGCTTCCGACGAGGCGGTCGAGAAGGCGAGCACCACCGGATCGCGGATGTAGCGCACGAGGTGGCGCGTCCTGGGCCCGACGATGACGAAGCAGATGCCGATCAGCAGCGCCCAAAGGATGAGCAGGCCAAGGTAGAAGCTGGCGACGAACTTGCCCAAGGTGGCGACGATCTGCGGCCCCCGCTCGGCAAGCGCACTGGTCACGGCCGTGAACACCGCCAGCGGGGCGAAGCGCATCACGTAGTTGGTGACCTGAAGCATCACCTGGACCAGCGCTTCGACGCCGCGGACGATCGGCCGCCCGCGTTCGCCGACGGCGGTCAGCGCGATCCCGAAAAACAGCGAGAAGACGACGATCGGCAGGATCTCGTTGGTGCTCATCGCCTCGACGATCGATTGCGGGACGACGTGGTTGACGAATTCCTTGAGGTCGAAGCCGGTTGTGGCGACGCCGCTGGCTGCGGTCGCCGGGGGGATCGTGAGGTTCAGGCCGACGCCTGGCTGAAGCAGCGTGACGATGATCAGTCCCAGCGTCAGCGACACCAGGCTCGCGCCGATAAACCAGCCGATCGAGCGGACGCCGACGCGGCCAAGCGCGGCAACATCGCCCATGTGCGCGATTCCCGCGACGAGCGTCGAGAAGACCAGCGGCGCGATGATCATCTTGATCAGGCGCAGGAACAACGTGGTGACGATGCTGAGATAACCGGCGATCGACTTTAGGCGCGCCGCGGCGGCGGCCGAGCCGTCGTCAATCGCGTAATTGGTCGCCCAGCCGGCGATGATCCCGAGCACGAGCGCGACCAGTATCCAGCGGGTCAGTTGCTTGGCCATGGCGCTTCCCAAGCCCGCGGACGCCATGGCGTCAAGCTTCACAGCCGGCGATCGGCTGCGCTAGGGCACTCACCGATGGCAGCGGACAACGAGAAAGCGCCCGGCGTGCTCGAGTTCGGGCGGGCGATCCTGCACGACGAAGCGCGCGCGCTCGACGCGCTCGCCGACAGCCTCGACGGCCCGTTCGAGCAAGCGGTCGAGCTCATCTTCCGCTGCCCCGGCAAGCTGATCGTCAGCGGGCTCGGCAAGTCGGGGCACGTCGCGCGCAAGATCGCGGCGACTTTCGCCTCGACCGGGACGACGGCGACCTTCCTTCACCTTGCCGAGGCGATTCACGGCGATCTCGGCATGGCGGCGAAGGGCGACGTTGCAATTCTCATTTCGCAGAGCGGCGAAACGGCGGAGCTCGAGCCGGTGATCGACCATTTTGCGCACGCCGGGATTCCGATCATCGCCATCACCGGCAATGCCGGCTCGATGCTTGCCGCCGCCGCGGCGGCGTCGCTGGTGCTGCCGCATTGGGCTGAGGTCGGGCCGGAGGCGGTGGCGCCGACCACGTCGACGACGATGACTCTGGCGCTGGGCGACGCGCTGGCCATGACGGTGATGCGGCAGAAGGGCTTCAGCAAGGCGGACTTCGGCCGGCTTCATCCCGGCGGAGCGCTGGGACTGAGGCTGAAGCCGGTCAGCCGCCTGATGCATTCGGGCGACGCGATGCCGCTGACGCGCGAGGATTCCTCGATGCACGACACGATCGTCGAGATGTCGGCCAAACGGCTCGGAATCATCGGGGTTGTCGACGAGAACGGCTACCTTGTCGGGGCAATCACCGACGGCGACCTGCGGCGCAACATCGAGCGCGGGCTCGACCACAGCGCCGCGGAATTCATGACGAGCGAGCCCAAGACGATCGCTGCCGACGCGCTCGTCGACGATGCGCTGACCTTGTTTGAGGAGCACCGGATTACCGCGCTGTTCGTCGTCGACGATGATGGCCGCGGCAAGAAGCCGCTCGGCGTGCTGCACATCCACGACTGCCCGCCCGCTCGATGAACGTTCAGATCCTGATTCCCGCGCGCTACCAATCGTCGCGCTATCCAGGAAAGCCGCTGGTGGAGCTCAAGGGTGCCGGAGGCGCGGCCAAGCCGCTGATCCAGCGCAGCGTCGAGGCGGCGCGGCGCGTTAGCGGGGTGAGCGGCGTGTTCGTCGTCACCGATGACGAACGGATCGCCGATGCCTGCGCAGGCTTCGGCGTCGGCGTGATCATGACCTCGAGCGAATGTCGCAACGGCACCGAGCGCTGCGCCGAGGCGGTCGCCCAGCTGCATGAGCCGGACCTGGTGATCAACCTCCAGGGCGACGCGCTGCTGACGCCGCCTGGCTTCGTCGAGGCGCTGATCGAGCGGATGGAGCGCGACAAAGAGGCGCTGGTGGCGACTCCGGCAATGCGGCTGCGGAGCGACGACGTGCGCGCACTTCAGGCCGAGGAAGCGGCCGGGCGCGTGGGCGGGACCACAGTTGTGAGTGATGACAAGGGGCGGGCGCTTTATTTCTCGAAGCGGCTGATCCCGCATTTGCCGGCAGGTGCGCTCGACGCCGAGTTGTCGCCGGTGCGGCTGCACGTCGGCGCTTACGCCTACCGACCCCAGGCGCTCGAGCTTTATGCGGCCACTCCGCCGAACGAGCTGGAGACGCTCGAAGGGCTCGAGCAGCTGCGCTTCCTCGCCGCCGGCGTCCCCGTCGCCGTCGTCGAGGTCGAGACGCCGCGCTTCGCCTTGCGCGAACTCAACAATCCCGAAGATGTCGGCCCGATCGAGCAGGCGCTTGCCGAAGCGGGACTTGAATGAGCTTCTGGGATTCGCTCGATCCCAAATACCGGCTGATCCTGTGCGACATCTGGGGCGTCGTCCATGACGGCGTGAACCTGTACCCGGGCGCCGAACGGCGGCTGGAGCACTGGCGCAGCGAAGGGCGCTGCGTCGTGCTTCTCACCAATGCGCCGCGGACCGAAGCCGCGGTGGAGCGGCAGCTTCAGCGGATCGGCCTGCCGCACGATTGCTGGGACGCGGTGGCGACGAGCGGCGAGGCCGGGATCGCAGCGTTGCTGGGGCTGGGGACCGTGGTTGGCTTCGTCGGCACCGCGGGTGACCGCGAGATCCTCGAGGGGCGCGGGATTCGCATCGCCGACGGGGACGATTTCACCGACCTTGCCTGCACCGGGCTCGACGAAGCGCGGCCCGATCCGCAGCAATACCGACCGGAGCTCGAACGCTGGGCAGAGCGCGACGTGCACCTGCATTGCCTCAACCCCGACCGGCTGGTGGTGCGCGGCGGCGTGCCCGAGGCTTGCGCGGGAGCGATCGCCGACCTCTATCAGATGCTGGGCGGCCGCGTGACGTGGTACGGCAAGCCCTTTCCGGCGATCTACGAGCACGCGCTCCACCGCGCCGGCGGTCCGCCCAAGGACGAAGTTCTGGCGATCGGTGATGGCTTGCAGACTGATATCCTTGGTGCCGCGCGAATGGGCTTCGACACGGTGTTCGTCAGCGGCGGGA
>DATDDW010000315.1:0-2785 GCA_036523615.1 Sphingomicrobium sp. | reverse complement strand
CAGCCGCAAATCGCTGCGCCTGCTCGGCACGGTCGGCGAGCCGATCAACCCGGAAGCGTGGGAATGGTATTGGCGCGTCGTCGGCGACGGCCGCTGCCCCGTCGTGGACACTTGGTGGCAGACCGAGACCGGCGGAATCCTGATCTCGCCCTTCCCCGGCGCGACGGAGATGAAGCCGGGAAGCGCCACGAAGCCACTACCAGGGGTGAAGCCGCTCCTCGTGGACGCTCATCATCAGGTGCTCGAAGGTCCGGCGAGCGGCAACCTGTGCATCTCCGCCTCCTGGCCGGGACAGATGCGGACCGTGTGGAACGACCACGGGCGGTTCTTCGAGACTTACTTCAAGGCCTATCCCGGGCTGTACTTCACCGGCGACGGCTGCCGCCGCGACGAGGACGGCTATTACTGGATCACCGGCCGCGTCGACGACGTGATCAACGTCTCGGGTCACCGCATCGGCACCGCCGAGGTCGAGAGCGCGCTCGTCGCTCACCCCAAGGTCGCGGAAGCCGCCGTCGTCGCGTTCCCGCACGACATCAAGGGCCAGGCGATCTACGCCTTCGTTACGCTGGTTGCGGGCGAAGAGGGCGACGATGCGCTGCGCAAGGAATTGAACCAGACCGTGCGCAAGGAAATCGGCGCGCTCGCTGCGCCCGACAAGATCCACTTCACGCCCGCTTTGCCCAAGACCCGCTCGGGCAAGATCATGCGGCGGATCCTGCGCAAGATCGCCGAAGGTGCGACCGACGGCCTTGGCGACACTTCGACTCTCGCCGACCCAACCATCGTCGATTCGCTGCTCGCGGGGCGGCAATGAAGCTGGCGATGACGATCGCGCTTGCGCTTCTCGCCGGCAGCGGCGCGGCTGCGGCCGACAAGCCCAAGCTCGACATGATCGGTTTCTTCAGCGGCAAGAGCCATGCCGAGAATGTGATCAAGATCGCGCTTCACGGCCCGCACAAGCTGATCGTCGACAGCATCGGCGGCCGCAACAAGGAAGGCGAGTTCGTGCTGATCGACACGGTGCGCGAGGAAGGCAAGCCCGAGCGCAAGCGCACCTGGGTGATGCACCCCGTAGGCCCGAACCATTTCAGCGGATCCCTGAGCGACGCCACCGGACCGGTCGACGTCACGGTGAACGGCGACAGCGCGACGATTCGCTACACGATGAAAGAGGGCGGCCTGAAGGTCGAGCAGCAGCTGCAACTGCAGGATCAGGGCAAGACGCTTGCGAACCACGTGATCGCCAAGAAATTCGGCTTGAAGTTTGCGCGCGTCGACGGAGTCATTCGCAAGCTCGACTGAGCAGGGGGAGAAGATGATGGCGACACTAGCCGAGCAGCCGCCGCAGCACCGGCCGTGGTCGATGGCGCGAGTGGTGATCGCGTCATCCGCCGGTACCGCGTTCGAGTGGTACGACTTCTTCATCTTCGGCAGCCTTGCGCCCGTCATTTCCAAGGTGTTCTTCGCCGGGCTCGATCCGACGCAGGCGCTGATCGCCGCGCTGGCCCTATTCGCCGCCGGCTTCGCCTTCAGGCCGCTGGGCGCGCTGATCTTCGGCGTCGTCGGCGACCGGCTCGGCCGCAAGGGCGCGTTCCTCGTCACCGTCAGCCTGATGGGCGGCGCGACCTTCCTGATCGGTCTCCTGCCGACCTACGCCCAGGCGGGATCGCTCGGCCCAACCCTGCTCATCATCCTGCGCATCCTCCAGGGCATCGCGCTCGGGGGCGAATATGGCGGCGCGGCGATCTACGTTGCCGAGCATGCCGCAAACGACAAGCGCGGCGAGTCGACCGGGTGGATCCAGTCGTCCGCGTCGTTCGGGCTGCTTGCCGCGCTGCTGGTGATCCTGGCGACGCGCACGTCGATCGGAGAGGAGGCTTTTGCCGCCTGGGGGTGGCGCATCCCATTCCTCGCCTCGGTGGTGTTGCTGGCGATTTCGCTGTGGATGCGCGCCAAGCTTTCCGAGAGCCCGGAGTTCGCCCGTATCCGCGAGGAAGGCGAGATCACCAAGGCGCCGCTGCGCGAAGCCTTCGGGCGGTGGGCGAGCCTCAAGCGCGTGCTGATCGCTTTCTTCGGCATCATGTGCGCGCAAGGCGCGGTTTGGTACTTCACCTTCTTCTACCTGCAGGTGTTCCTCGAAAAATCGCTCGGGCTGCCCGGCGCAACCAAGGACCTGCTGCTGATCGTAATGACAGTGGTCAGCGCGCCGCTTTACGTCTTCTTCGGCTGGCTCAGCGACCGCATCGGCCGCAAGCCGGTGATGATCGGCGGCATGCTCCTCGCGCTGGTGCTTTACTTCCCGGCCTCGCACTGGGTCGCCGACGCGGCCAATCCGGCGCTCGTCACCGCCGAGCGCGAGACTCCGATCTTCGTCGAGACCGACCCGGCGAGCTGCTCGGTGCAGTTCGACCCGGTCGGCACGGCCAAGTTCGTCAGCGCCTGCGACATCGCGAAGAGCACGCTGGTGACCAAGGGCATTTCCTTCACCACCCGCGGCTCCGGCGACGGGCAGACGCGCGTCGTGGTGGGCACCGAAGCGGTGCCGGTCCAGGGCGCGGAGGGCCTCAGCGGCGCCGCGCTCAAAGCCTTCAAGACCAAGACGGCGGACGCGATCGGGGCCGAGCTGCAGGCCGCCGGCTACCCCAAGACCGCCGATCCGAAGCACGCCAACATGACCTTGCTGATCGTCATCCTGCTGGCGTTCGTCGTCGCCGCGACGGCGCTCTACGGGCCGCAGGCCGCCGCGCTCGTCGAGATGTTCCCCACGCGGATCCGCTACACG
>DATDDW010000314.1:0-1893 GCA_036523615.1 Sphingomicrobium sp. | reverse complement strand
CCAGGTGCTCATCACCCCTGCCAGGACCGCGCCGGTGACCGGCTTGATGTTGAGCTCGGCCGCCGCGCCCTCGACCTCGACGTCGATCGAGCGGATCTCGGTCCCGCTGGTCTGGCCGACGAGGCGGCCGAGCTTCTCGGCGAGACCCATGTAGGGCCTGAGGCGCGGCGCTTCCTCCGCCGACAGCGACGGCACGTTGACCGCGTTGGTGATCCCGCCGAGCAGCAGGAAATCGCTCATCTGCTCGGCGATCTGGATAGCGACATTGACCTGCGCCTCGGTGGTCGAGGCGCCGAGGTGCGGCGTGCAGATGAGGCCGCGCGTGCCGAACAGCGGATTGTCCTTCGCCGGCTCCTCCTGGAATACGTCGAGCGCGGCGCCGGCGACATGGCCGCTCTCGAGCGCGTCCTTGAGCGCCGCTTCATCGATGAGCCCGCCGCGGGCGCAATTGACGATGCGCACGCCGGGTCTGGTCTTGGCGAGCGCGTCGCGGCTGAGGATGCCGCGGGTCTGGTCGGTCAATGGCGTGTGCAGGGTGATGAAGTCGGCTCGGCTCAGCAGCTCGTCGAGCTCGACCTTGTCGACGCCGAGCTCGACCGCCCGCTCGGGGCTGAGGAACGGGTCATAGGCGACGACCTTCATCTTGAGGCCGTGGGCGCGGTCGGCAACGATCGAGCCGATATTGCCGCAACCGATGAGGCCGAGCGTCTTGCCAGCGAGCTCGACGCCCATGAAGCGGTTCTTCTCCCACCTGCCCGACTGGGTCGACTGGTCGGCCTGCGGGATCTCGCGGGCGAGCGCGAAGAGCATCGCGATCGCATGCTCGGCGGTGGTGATCGAGTTGCCGAACGGCGTGTTCATGACGACGATCCCGCGCGCGCTGGCAGCGGGCACGTCGATGGTGTCGACGCCAATGCCGGCGCGGCCGATCACCTTGAGGCGCGGCAATCCCGCGTCCATTGCGGCGGCGTTGACCTTGGTCGAGCTGCGCACCGCGAGCCCGTCATAGCCGCCGATGATCGCGGCGAGCTCATCGGGCGAGAGGCCCGGCTTCTCGTCGACGTCGATGCCGCGCTGGCGGAAGATCGCCGCGGCTTTGGGGTCCATCTTGTCGGCGATGAGGACGCGGACGGGATCGCTCACGCCGTCGCCTCCCACGCCCAGTCGAGCCATGGCCCGAGCGCCTCGATGTCGGCGGTGTCGACCGTCGCTCCGCACCAGATGCGAAGCCCCGGCGGAGCGTCGCGGTAGGCGCCGATGTCATAGGCCGCCTGCTCCTGCTCGAGCAGCTTGGCGATGGCTTTCTGCCGCGCGCGGTTCGCCTCCTCGTCGGAGCGGTCAGCGAACTGCAGGCAGACCGAGGTGTTGGAGCGGATCGCCGGATCGCTCGCGAGATGCTCGATCCAATCGGCGCCTTGGACCCAGCGGTCGAGCGCGGCGGCATTGGCGTCCGCGCGGGCAATCAGCGCCTCGAGCCCGCCGATCCCTTCGGCCCAATCAAGCGCGAACAGCCAATCCTCGACGCACAGCATCGAGGGAGTGTTGATCGTCTCGCCCTTGAAGATGCCGTCGATCAGCTTGCCGCCCTTTGTCAGTCGGAAGATCTTCGGCAGCGGGCGCGGCGCGGGTTCGCTTGTCAGCCGCTCGACCGCGCGGGGGCTGAGCACGAGCATGCCGTGCGCGGCTTCGCCGCCGAGCGCTTTTTGCCAGCTGAAGGTGCCGACATCGATTTTTTGCCAGTCGATATCCTGCGCGAACGCGGCCGAGGTCGCGTCGCAGATGCTAACGCCGGTGCGGTTCTCGGCGATCCAATCGACGTCGGGCACGCGCACGCCGCTGGTCGTGCCGTTCCAGGTGAATACCACGTCGTCCCCCGGATCGATGCCCGAGAGG
>DATDDW010000313.1:0-11373 GCA_036523615.1 Sphingomicrobium sp. | reverse complement strand
GTCACCGGGCTGTCGCTGATCACTACGGTCATTCCGAGCCTCGTCGCCCCGTAGAGACGCTGCGCAAAACCGGCTGGCAGGCGGATGCAACCGTGGGAGGCGGGATAGCCTGGCAACTTGCCGGCGTGGAGTGCCACGCCCGCCCACGTGAGGCGCTGCATGTAAGGCATCGGCGCGCTGTCGTACTTCGACGAATAATGCTCGATCTGCTTCTGCAGCACTGTGAACACACCCGTCGGAGTGCGGTGGCCCGTCTTTCCTGTCGAAACGGTGGTCGCGCCGATCGGCACGCCATTGCGGAAGAGAAGTGCGCGCTGTGTCGACAGATTGACGATAAGCAGCATCGGGCCTTCGGGAGCGACCTGCGGAGCCCACACGAACTGCCCGGCCTTGAGCGTCGTCACCGTCTTCACGACCGAACCCGACCCGATCGGCACCCGCTGCGCTGGCGCAGCCGTACCGAGGAGCAACACGGCGAACGCGAGCAGGCGCGGCCTCATGCGCTCGCCAATTCTGCGGATATTTCGTGGACCGGTTTGCCCGTCGCCTCGAACGCGTCGAGGTTCGCGATCGTCGTCTCCGCGATATTGTGCAGAGCTTCCACCGTGAAGAAGCCTTGATGACCGGTGATCACCACATTGGGGAAGGTCATCAGGCGGACGAATTGGTCATCCATGATCACTTCTTCGGAGCGATCCTCGAAGAACAGCCCCTCCTCCTCCTCATAGACGTCGATGGCGAGACCCCCGAGCTGCTGCGTCTTGAGCGCCTGAATGACGGCGTGAGTGTCGACGACGGCGCCGCGGCTGGTGTTGATCAGGATCGCGCCCTTGCACATCCGCGCCAGAGCGTCCGAATTGACGAGATGGCGGGAGCTCTCGTTCAACGGGCAATGGAGAGTCACGATGTCCGACCGTTCCAGGAGCTCCTCGAGCGGGACGTAACTGACTCCAGCCGCTTCGCACTCCGGCCGCCGAACGGGATCGAAGGCCAGAACGGACAAGCCGAATCCGCGTGCGATCTGCGCAACGACCGAGCCAATGTTTCCGACGCCGACGATGCCGATCGTCTTGCCGAACAGGTCGAAGCCGAGCAGGCCCTCGAGCGAAAAATTGCCTTCGCGCACGCGGTTGTACGCCCGCGCTATTTTCCGCACGAGCGCGAGGATTAGCGCGAAGGTGTGCTCGGCGACCGCGTGCGGCGAGTAAGCGGGCACTCTAGCGACAGTGATGTGATGTTCT
Organism: Sphingomicrobium sp.; assembly: GCA_036523615.1. GTDB lineage: Bacteria > Pseudomonadota > Alphaproteobacteria > Sphingomonadales > Sphingomonadaceae > Sphingomicrobium. Next base: position 10,132 of record DATDDW010000313.1, on the reverse strand, counting down.
GCCGCTGCGTTGAGATCGACATTGTTGAAGCCCGCCGACCGCAACGCGATCAACCGGATGCCCATGTGGTCGAAGGCCGTGATCGTCGTCGCGTTGGCGCGATCGTTGGCGAACAGGCAAACGGCCGAAGAGCCCTTTGCCAGGGCCGTCGTCGCCACCGTGAGCCGGCAATCGAGATAGTGCAGCTCGTGACGCCCGCCGTTCGCCGCGTCGAGAAACTCGCGATCGTACGGCTTGCTCCCAAAAACAGAGACTTTCATCTGGCCCGGGCTCTTGGCGATGCAAGCCGGAGCTTGAGCGCTGCGATCTCTTCCGCTTCCAGGTTCTCGATGCCTGCGAGCTCCTTGCGCGCAGATTTCTCGGCGCGCAGGAGTTCGTCCAGCTTGGCGTGCATCGCGACGTCGCGACGATGATCCTCTTCTTCACGCAATCTCTGCCGGTTGAGCACCATCTGGGTAAGGGTGATCGCCATGATCGACAGCGTCGCGGTGAGGATATCGGTCGGCAGTCCTGACGCCCACCAGAGGAGGCAGAACGCGATCAAGCCGGCCTGGCTGAGTGGCTGGGCCGCCGCGTCGGCGACCCAGCGCGAAACCGCGTGGCCGGCGTCGGAAATTACTCGAGACAGGCGCAAGTGTCGCATCCTCCACCAGGCGCAATGCAACCCGCCCTAGCGCGCGATCAGCAGCGCGACGGGGCAATCCTTGAGAAGTGCGCGGGTGACGCCGCCGAATAAGAACTCGCCGGCGCGGCTGTGGCTGTAGCCGCCCATCACGATGAACCTCGCGTCGAGGCGCTGCGCATAATTCACGAGGCCGTGTTCGATGCCGGCAGGAACGGGACGAACCTCGAGCTCGGCGTGAATACCGTGCCGCGACAGAAATTCGAGCACAGCGGTCGAGGGGAATCGCCTTTTCTTCTCGTCGGTGAACTCGAGCACGTGGACGCTGCTCGCCATTTTCAACAGGGGGACCGCGCCGCGTACTGCATTGGCGGCTTCGCAGCTTCCATTCCACGCGATGACGGCGGGGCCGAGCGGATCCCATTCGTAGAGCTCATCGCCGGTGACGAGCAACGGCCTACGCATCTGCGCAAGCAAGTCGCCGATACGCGTAATCGCCGGACCACCGAAGTCGCGGTCGTGCGGCTCGCGACCGGTGATCACCAGATCGGACAGCGCCGCGCAACCGACCAGGTGCGGCAGGAGCTCGCCCGTGATTTCCTCATAGTCCCACGTTACGTCTTCACCCTTGAGCTGATGCTCGATCTTCTCGCGGGTCTGTGCCGAAGCCTCTTCGAGCGCTTCGACGATCTCGCAGTTGACGAAGGTCCCGCCGAATGCGTCGACGACGGTGTAAGCCTCGATCGGCGTTACGTGGAGGAAATGGACATGAGCGCCGCAATCGCGGGCGAGCTCCAGGGTGAACTGAAGCCGACCCAGTAGCGACTCGTCCTCGTGCACGTGGAAAAGGATGGTCTTAATGCCCGATGCGTTGAACGCATGTGCGACTGGTACGGGCTGCGGACGCTCCATGGTGAGCTGTGTTGCGGATTGCTGTCTCATCGGGCTGCTCCTGAACCGGCGCAGATTGCCGCGTTCGAACCGATGATCGGCGTTTCCAAATCAGATCGGTATGCGGGAATTCCCTTAGTTGGACCTGCCCGCTAAGCGTGTCTGTGGAAAGGCCCCCGATGAAGGACAAAGCGATCGGCATCCTCGATCGCAATCGCATTATGGCGATTTCGACCGTTCGGCCCGACGGCTGGCCGCAAACCACCATTGTCGGTTACGCCAATGACGGACTTGTCGTGTATTTCGTCATCTTCCGCGGAAGCCAGAAGTTCGCCAACATCGCCGCCGACAACCGGGTTTCGATAGCCGTCGGCGCTGAGCCGCCGGACATTCGCCTTGCCCAAGCCGTCTACGCGGGCGCCATCGCCAGCGAAGTGAGCGAGCCCGGCGAGCGAGAACAAGCCTGGCGGGTCTTGGTGCGGCGCCATCCGAACCTCGCCGGCGCTCCTCAGCCCGACTGGGCGCAAGCGGCGCTGATGCGGGCCGAATGCCAGCATATCTCCATTGTCGATTACAGCCTCGGCCTTGGTCATACCGATGCGTTGCACAGTATCGCCGAAAAGGGAGCATAGCCGATGAAAGACAAAGCGATCGGCATCCTCGATGAGAACCGGCTCATGGCGCTCGCCACGATTCGTGCCGACGGGTGGCCGCAAGCCACGATGGTTGGCTATGCGAACGAGGACATCCTCCTCTATTTCGTGATTTCCCGGCAGAGCCAAAAGTTCGCCAACATCGCTAGGGACGATCGCGTCTCCCTAGTTGTCGGCCGCGACTTCCACGATCCGCGAAGCATCAAGGCGCTGTCCATCGCCGCGCGCGCTTCGGAGGTGACCGACCCCAAGCAGCAACAGCGCGCCGTGAAGCTCTTGCTCGAGCGCCATCCCGGCCTGCGCAAGCTCGAAGCGCCGAGCCCCGGACATTCGGCGGTGATGCGCGCCAATCCCGAAATCATCACCATCCTCGATTACTCAAAGGGCTTTGGCCACGCCGACGTGCTGACGGTCGGGCCTGGCGGCCTTACGGACATGACTCCGGCGCGCGACGACGACTGGGGCTTTGGCTTGGCGTCCAGGCCGGTGAGCTGACGCGGCGGCCGCCGGTACGCGGCCCGCCTTCAGGACTTTATACCATATGTTCAGAGTGGCCGTAGACCAGGATGGTCATCAGGCCCTCGCGCGGCGGGGCGGTGCGCGCGGTCGTCGCGCTCGCCTCAAAATGCTCGGCCGTCGCGTCATCGCAGCCATAGTCCGGCTTCATCTCGCCCGAGCTCGAGACGATCCGGCAATCCTTGACCGCGCCCTTGGCGTCGATGCCGATCGCCATCACCTGCTGACCAAGCAGCGTGTCGCCGGTCTGCAGCTTGGCCGCCTCGGGCTGAGCGCCGGGGCTGAAGCGCCGCTCGAAGGTGATCCGCGTCAGTTCCTGGTCCGAGCTCATCGCCGATTTGACCATGCTCGCCTGGCTCGAGACGACGTCGCATTGCTGCGCGTCGTTGGGCCTCAGGCTCGACTCGTAGCGGCACGATTGCGGTTTGCCGTTGCCGGCGATGGTCACCGTGACCTTTTCCCACCACGGCGAGGCGGACAGGAGCGCGCCGGCTGAGGGGGATTTCACTGCGGAAGCGGTAGTTGCAGCGGCAACGCCGGCTGCGGAAATGAGCGCCAAAGCGGCAATCGCGCGGAACACTGCCCTGTACTCCTTCGTGCCCGCCGCTCCGGCGGCCTGATTGCCGCCACCAACCTGCCCGCCAAACGCGGAACTTAGGTTTCGTATCCGTCAGCGATTTTTGGGGAGGCGGGTCAGAAAGGACGCTCGCCTGCGCCGGTGCGACGCCTGCGCGCGCCGGAAAGAAGAACGAGGCGATGGCGGCAAAGAAAAACGGAGCGGCGCTCTTCGCCGCGTAGTTCCGTTACGGCAATTGGCAGGGCCATTGCCCTAACGGAAACGAAGACGCGGACCTCGATCCGCGACGAAGTTCCCGTGTGGGACTTGGCTGGCCAAGTCGCACAACGGAAATGGGGGCCGGCATCGCTGCCAGCCCCCACTGCGCCGAGCGAAGGATCTGCCGGTGTTCGTAACCTGGTCCACTTCGGCCTTTCAGCCCAGCCTGACCCGCTCTCGATCCTGGCTCACCAGCTCAGGCGTCGCTTCCGATCGGACCGCTCCCTCTTGCGAGGAGCCCTGAGCAACCTACCCGACTACGTGGCCCGAAGGCTCGCTGGTCGTTCGACCGCTCCGGCCTGCCAAGAGAACCGAGGTTCCCAGCAAAGCCACCCGATGTTCCGCGGCCCTTCTTGGGTCGGCCACTCTTGCGTCCCGCTTCGCTCACCAACGATCCGAAGACCGCCAGGAACCGCGTCGCGCTTGAGGAAGACCGACTCTTCCGGCGCCTCTTCCCGGCTGGCCCCGGCAAGAACCCGAAAGCTCTCACCACTGCCTGCCGGCGGAGATCGGACCTTTGGTCACCTGCCGCACCCGCCTGCCGTTGCCGGCTCTTGGGGAGGCCGGGACCGCCGTCCCGATCACCCAAGCACCATGCACGGCTCGCCCGAGTCGCGGAAGCAAAATTTTCGGTAAACAGCCTGTGGATAACGGGGATATCGGGCACAAGGCCCGGAACTTTTTCTGAGAAAGCGTTTCCGGTGCTCGTCGATTGCCGTTCGGTTGCCCTCGCCTTACCTCTGCGAAGTGCCTGAATCACCTGTTCCCGCCTCCGAGCCCGGCTATCTCCAAGGCCTGAACCCGCCGCAGCGCGAAGCGGTGCTGACGACCGAAGGACCTGTCCTGGTCCTAGCCGGCGCGGGCACCGGCAAGACAGCGGCACTGACTGCCCGCCTCGCTCACCTGATCGCCAGCCGCAAGGCCTGGCCGAGCCAGATCCTCGCCGTCACCTTCACCAACAAGGCAGCGCGCGAGATGAAGGAGCGCGTCGCCGCGCTGTCCGGCGGAGCGCTCGAAGGCATGCCTTGGCTCGGCACCTTCCATTCGGTCGCCGCGCGCATGCTGCGCAGCCACGCCGAGCTCGCCGGCCTCCAATCGAACTTCACCATCCTCGACACCGATGACCAGCTGCGTGTCCTCAAGCAGTTGATCCAGGCCGCCAACCTCGACGAGAAGCGCTGGCCGGCGCGTCAGCTCGCGGCGCTGATCGATCGGTGGAAGAACCGCGGCTGGACTCCAGCCCAGGTTGACGCCGGCGAATCCGAAGCCTTTGCTGCGGGGCGTGGGGCCGAGCTGTACGCTCAATACCAGGCGCGGCTGAAGACGCTGAACGTCTGCGATTTCGGCGACCTTCTGCTCCACATGCTGGTGATCTTCCGCGCTCATCAGGATGTGCTCGCCGGCTATCGCGAACGATTCCGCTACATCCTCGTCGACGAATATCAGGACACCAACCAGGCGCAGTACGAGTGGCTGCAGCTGCTCGCCGAGCCGCGCCGCAACCTTTGCTGCGTGGGTGATGACGACCAGTCGATCTATTCGTGGCGCGGTGCCGAGGTCGCCAACATCCTGCGGTTCGAGCATGATTTTCCCGGCGCGAAGGTCATCCGCCTCGAGCAGAATTACCGCTCGACCTCGCACATCCTTTCCGCCGCCGATGGCCTCATCGCGCACAATGCCGGCCGCCTCGGCAAGACTTTGTGGACCGATGCCGGCGATGGCAAAAAGGTCCGGGTCATCGGCATTTGGGACGGGCCCGAGGAAGCGCGCCGCGTCGGTGAGGAAATTGAGGCGCATGAGGCGCGCGGCGGTTCGCTCGACGATGTGGCGATCCTCGTCCGCGCGCAGTTCCAGACGCGCGAATTCGAGGAGCGGTTCATCGCGATCGGCCTCAATTACCAGATCATCGGCGGCTTTCGCTTCTACGAGCGCGCCGAGATTCGCGATGCGATCGCTTACCTGCGCTTGATCCAGCAGCCAGCCGACGACCTCGCGTTCGAGCGCGTCGTCAATCAACCCAAGCGCGGCCTCGGCGACAAGGCTGTAGCGGCGATTCACCGGCACGCGCGCGCGAGACAGCAGCCTTTGCTGATCGCCGCTGCGTCGATCCTCGATACGGACGAGCTGACTGCGCAGGCGCGCCGGAGCCTCGGCAACTTCGTCGCCGACATCGCCCGATGGCGGCAAATGGCTGGCGAGATCCCCCACCCCGAGCTCGCCCGCATTCTCCTCGACGAAAGCGGCTACACATCGATGCTTCAGGCCGATCGCTCGGCGGAAAGCGCCGGCCGTCTCGAAAACCTCGCCGAGCTCACGCGCGCGATGGAAGAATATGACTCGCTGCAGGCCTTCCTCGAACATGTCAGCCTGGTCATGGACAATGACGAGGCGCGGCAGGGCGAACGCGTTACGATCATGACAATCCACGCGGCCAAAGGACTGGAGTTCGACCAGGTCTATCTGCCCGGCTGGGAGGAGGGCGTGTTCCCTTCACAGCGCTCGCTCGACGAGGGGGGCCTCGCCGCGCTCGAAGAAGAACGCCGCCTCGCCTATGTCGCGCTCACCCGCGCTCGCCGCCGCGCAACGGTGCTCCACGCGGCGAACCGCCGGATCTACGGCCAGTGGACCAGCTCGATCCCCAGCCGCTTCCTCGCCGAGCTTCCGAAGGATCATATTGAGGAAGAGACCACGATGACCGGCGGCGAGAGCCTGTGGCGCGCCCAATGGTCCGAACGTGGCGACCCGTTCGCCCACGTCGCACGGCCGACGCGCGGGCCAGGGTGGCAGCGCGCCAGCCGCGGCGCCTATAATCCGGAGCCGCAACGTGTGATTGAGGCGCGAGCGTCGGCGGTCAGCCTGGGCAACCAAGGACGCACCGACCTGTCGCTCGGCCAGCGCGTATTTCACGGCAAGTTCGGCTACGGCACGATCGCCGCGATCGAGGGCAACAAGCTCGAGATCGACTTCGAGCATGCCGGGCGCAAGAAGGTGCTCGACAGCTTCGTCAGCATCAGCTGACGCGTGAGGGAGGTCCCATGAAGGTCCTGATCGCATTCATCCTCGGTTTGATCGCGGCGCCCGCTCTGGTGGTCCTCGCCGGTATTGCCGGGCGACTGCCGACCGACGCGGTGTCGAATCCGCCCAATTGGGAATCCTCGACGGCGATGCGCGCGCTGGATGCTTCGCTCGAAAAACGATCGAAGGGGCTCACCAACCCGGTCGCGCCCAATGACGCTGTCGCGCTCGCCGCTGGTCAGAAGATCTACGGGAACAACTGCAGCGGCTGCCACGGCGATGCGAAGGGACCGAGCAACTGGGGCGCCAGGAACATGTACCCGCGCGCTCCGCAGTTCTTCCAGGAGGGCTCGGACGTCACCCCTCCGGAAGCCTTCGCCGCGATCCACGACGGGATCCGTTATTCGGGCATGGGTGCCTGGCGCGGCCAACTGACCGATCAGCAGATGTGGCAGGTCGCCAACTTCGTCGCCAGCGTCCGCGGTCCTGGCGGAAAGAAGATGGATATGGGCAGCGACTGACTAGCCGCTGCGCTAGGGCCTCGGCTCCTCGCCTAAAGTCCACGGCGGCGGATCGCTCGCGGGAAAGGATTCCTCGCCGGCCTCTTGCACACGCTCCGGGTTCATTGGGGGATTGGCAGGCGGCTGCCGGCGCCGCCCAAACAGCACCGCAATTACAGACCTGAGACGTGTGCCTGTACCCACGCTTCTGCCGTAGCACGCAGCAGTAATCGAGACGAATAACGGAACCCGACTCGCACCCGATGCATTTTGCGGGAAAGTCAAGTTAATAAATTCAGGTGTGAAATGAAGCGTCTAGCCCTTGCGCTTGCGCTAACAGGAGCGTGCGTACTTACGCCTACTGTTGCTGTTACGCCGGCGGCGGCACTGGAAAGCTATGCCGCACAGATGGAAGCCAGTGACGCCGCCTCCCAGGCGCGCGTCGACATGATGGAGGCCTTCGGGCCGAAAATGCTGCGCCCAGGCCAGTATGTCTGGCGCGACGTTCCGGAAAGCGCGGGTCCGGAGCGCGTGGTGATCAGCCTGTCGGACCAGATGGCTTATCTCTACCGCGGCGATACGCTGATGGCCGCGACCACGATCTCCAGCGGTCGCGACAGCAAGCCGACGCCGACGGGCATCTTCTCGGTGCTGAACAAGACGCCGATGTACCGGTCGAAGAAATACGACAACGCGCCGATGCCCTATGCGCAGTTCTTTGAGCCGCACGGGATCGCGCTTCACGCCGGTTCGGTGACTGCTGAGAGTCACGGTTGCGTCCATCTGCCAACGGGCTTCGCCAAGAAGCTTTATTCGGTGACAGGCATCGGAACGCCCGTTTACATCGGCGCCTAACTCGTCCGGCCGCTAAAGGGTGCTGCGCCGAGTTGCTGCACCGCAGCGACTCGGCGCCTACGCGCGATCTGTCCGAGGGCGGAACAACTTTCCAACATCTGTCAACACTTATTTTGAACCCAGCGCGCGTTCCGGCGTTATGGGCAGCAAGAGACAGATTAACAAAGGTTTTCGTCGTGAAAATTCGGTTGCTGGCCGGCGCCGCCGTTGCGGCGCTGATGGGACTTGCTGTGCCTGCTTGGGGTGCGGCCAGTCCGGAGTTCGCCCCTTCTTCGGCAATGATGAGCCCGTCTGCAGAGCAGGCGGTGAGCAACTTTTACGCCTCACGCCGGGGCGCGCGGCTATGGTTCCGCGGTGGTGCCGATAGCAACGCCGCGCGTGAGCTGATCGGTGTTCTCGAGCGCGCCCCGCTCGACGGGGTACCCAACGGTCCGGCGATCGCGGCGCAGGCGCAAGCGCTGATGGCGCGGGCGCAGTCCGGTGATACCGCCGCGCTCACCGCTGCCGACCACCTGCTCTCCAGCGGCTGGGTCCAGTACGTCCAAACGCTCCAGCGGTCTCCTTCGGGAATCACCTATGCCGACTCTTGGGTAATGCCGCGGCGCGACAGCGGCGAGCAGATCCTGATGCGCGCCGCCGCGGCCCAGTCGCTCGTGTCGTACGTCCGCAAGGTCTCATCGGTGAACCCCCTCTACGCGCAGATCCGCGACGCCGCCTGGGCGCAGATGCAGGAAAACGGCGGAGGCATCGACTCGCGGGTGCTGACCAGCCTCGATCGCATCCGCGAGATGCCGTTCCAGAACCGCTACATCGTCGTCGATAGTGCCGCGGCGCGGCTCTACATGATCGACGACGGGCGCATCGTCGATTCGATGAAGGTGATTGTCGGCAGGGCCGATCCATCGACGCAAACGCCAATGCTCGCCAGCACCATCTATTATGCGACGCTCAACCCCTACTGGCACGTAGATGGCAACTTGGTTCGCTCGCTGATCGCCAAGAATGTCCTGGATCAGGGGCTCGGCTATCTCAAATCCCACGGCTACCAAGTGATGCCTGCGGACGGGCCCGATACGCTCCTCGACCCAGCGAAGGTCGACTGGCATGCGGTCGCGGAGGGGCGCGAGATGGTGCGTGTCCGCCAGCTTCCGGGTCCTGCCAATTCGATGGGCCGGATCAAGATCGGTTTCCCGAACGCCGCGGACATTTACCTGCATGACACGCCCAACAAGGACTTGTTCGCTCAGGACGACCGCGACCTGAGCCACGGCTGCATCCGTCTCGAGGACGCCGAGCGGCTGGGGCGCTGGCTGATGGGCCGCGATCCTCAGGCCGCCTCGCGCGAGCCGGAGCAGAATGTGCTGCTGCCGACGCCGGTGCCGATCTACGTGACGTACCTGACAGCGCAGGTGAATGGCGGCCAGCTGTCCTTCGTCGATGACGTTTACGGCCGCGATGGGCGCGAGACCGCTTCGGTGAAGTGACGCGCCCGTTCTGCCGACGATGTCACGGGTCGCGTTGAAAGGCTTGTCGCCGCACGCTGAAAGTTGAATCTACTGCCCCTTCAGCCGGAGGGGACTTCCGTGACACGCACATCCAAACTTTCGCTGGCGATCCTGTTCGCTGCGACCGCCCTTGCTGCCGCGCCCGCAGCAGCCACGCCTGCCGCTGGTCCGAGCCGCTATTTCACCGGTGCCGATCTGTTCAATCTCGAAGTCGCGACCGACCCGCAGGTCAGTCCCGACGGCCGCACCATCGCGTACGTTCGCAAATCAAACGACATCATGACGGACAAGGCGCGGCCGACGATCTGGCTCGTCGATGTCGCGACCGGCCAGCAGCGGCCGCTCGTCGCCGGCTCCGGCTCCTATTTCTCGCCGCGCTGGTCGCCAGACGGGACGCGCCTCGCCTATGTCGCGGCCGAGGGCGGTAACCCGCAGCTCTTCGTGCGCTGGATGAACTCGGGCGAGAGCGCGCGGATCACGGGGCTGCCGGACAGCCCGAGCGGGATCGCCTGGTCGCCGGACGGCCGCCGCCTCGCTTATTCGATGTTCGTGCCCGACGATTCGGCAAGGCTCGGCGAGGCACCGCCGAAGCCTGAGGGTGCAAAATGGGCCGACCCGCTGCAGGTGATCGACGCCGTCACCTACCGCACCGACGACGACGGCTACTTGAAGTCGGGTTACGAACAGATCTTCTGGGTGCCCGCCGACGGGGGTGCGCCGACCCAGCTGACCTTCGGCGC
>DATDDW010000312.1:0-3474 GCA_036523615.1 Sphingomicrobium sp. | reverse complement strand
TCCTGTCAGACGAGTTCTTCAGCACGAAGTCATGACCCAGGCAGCGACCCTCGAGCGCGAGCGCGACCGTACGGCTGAGCTTCAGCCGTCGACCGCGCGCGCCAAGGACGACGCGGCAATGCTCAAGGCGGCGGCGAACCTTACGCGCGACCTCAACCAGCCCAGGTCGGCGATATACTGGGCCGATATGCTCGGCTCGGCGCTGCTCGGCTATGCGGCGCTGTTCGCGGCGATGGCGGTCGCTCCGACGTGGCCGGCGGTTGCTTGTGGTCTGGTGGCGGTGTTGGCGCTCTACCGCGCCGGCTCGTTCATCCACGAGCTGACGCACATCAAGAAGGGCGCGGTCAAAGGCTTCCGCTTCACCTGGAACCTCGTCGTCGGCGTCCCGCTCCTGGTGCCGAGCTTCATGTACGAAGGCGTCCACAACCAGCATCACGCCAAGCGCTATTACGGGACGGTCGACGACCCGGAATATCTGCCGCTGGCGCTGATGCACCCGTGGACCTTGCCGGTCTTCCTGATCGCCGCGGCGCTGGCACCGATCGGCATGCTGATCCGCTTCGCGATCGTAGCGCCCTTCTCGCTGCTCTCGCCCAAGCTTCGCGCCGCCGTGGTCGGCCGCTACTCGGGGCTGCAGATCAACCCCAGGTTCGTCCGCCCCAAGCCCGAAGGCGAGTTCGCGCGCGACTGGGCGTGGCAGGAGGCGGCGGCGAGCGTCTGGGCAATCGCACTGCTGGTCATGGTCGCCACCGGCGTCATTCCGCTGCGTGACTTCCTCATATTCCTCGGCGTGTCGTCGGGCGTGATGTTCCTCAACCAGGTGCGCACGCTGGTCGCGCATTTGTGGGAGAATGACGGCGAGCCGATGAGCGTCACCGCCCAGTTCCTCGACAGCGTCAACGTGCCGCCGCCGGCGACCCTGCCCATGTTCTGGGCGCCGGTCGGGCTGCGCTACCACGCGCTGCACCATCTCCTTCCGGGCCTGCCGTACCATGCGCTCGGCGAAGCGCACCGCCGGCTGTGCCAGGAGCTGGAGACGGGCTCCCCTTATCATGCGTCGAGCCATCGCCATCTGTCCGCGCTGGTCGCGCGGCTGGCGCGGAGCACGATGAGCCGCCGCGCCGCCTGATTATTTCGCGAGCATCACGCTCAGCTGGTTGTCGTCGGGTCCGGCGAGCGCCGCGCAATAGAGTTGGGCGGGCGTGCTCTTCGACAGGTTGCGGAAATAATGGACCAGCTCGCCGGCGGGTTCGATGGTTGTCTCGCCAACTGACACGCGCCGCGGAGGCGAGCGTCCGATGCTCGCCTCAAAGCTGCCCTTGCTGACGACGCAGACGACCGGCACCGGGTGAAGATGCTCGGGCATGATCTGGCCGGGGAGGAAGTCGACGCGGGTCATCTCGACGTGGGAGACCCTCTTGCCCGGAGCGACGGCGAGGCTTCCGATCGGCGTGCGGGTCGGAATTGACGCGGACACGACGGCGGCAAGAGCGATGATGGGAAGCATCGGCTAAGCCCTCAAAAACTTGACTTGGCGGCCCTTATCATGTTGAGGGCACCGCGTCCGGCGGGCTGAGGCTCGCCGTTGCTTTTTGGGCCAAGCGCGATCGCCCCCAAGTATCGCGTGGCTGGGACTGCCTGACACGGGTCCCTGACGAACGGAGAATCGATATGCGCCATCGTGTTGGCGGACGTAAGCTTCAACGCACCTCGAGCCACCGCGCCGCGCTGTTCCGCAACATGGCGGCCGCGCTGATCAAGCACGAGCAGATCACCACGACGACGGCCAAGGCGAAGGAGCTTCGCCCCTATGTCGAGAAGCTGATCACGCTGGCCAAGCGCGGCGGCCTTTCGAACCGCCGGATCGCCCAGTCGCGGCTGATGGACGACGCCCAGCTGGCCAAGCTGTTCGACGTCTTGGCGCCGCGCTACGTCGACCGCAACGGCGGCTACACGCGCATCATCAAGGCCGGCATCCGCGCGTCCGACGCGGCGCCCATCGCCGTGATCGAATTCGTCGACCGCGACCTTGCGGCCAAAGGGCAGGACTCCGGGCCGGTGATGGCCGACGAAGAGTTCGAAGCCGCCTAAGGGTCCCTTTAGAAGCTTCGAGTCACGCCGAAATCGAAGCGCGTGCGTCTATATTCGAACAGCGCGATGTTGGCGCTGCTGTCGCTGTGCGTCAGGCGCATCAGCGGCGAGAATCCCCCGATCGTCGCGCGATTGAGGATCACGCCGCCGGTGAAGTCCCAGCGCTGGTCATGGCGGGTCTTGCCAAAAAGGAAGATCGGCGCGACGCCGTTGGTCCGCGTGTAGTCGATCTCACCGAAGACGGTCAGCGGCTGTAGCTGCCGCGCGACGAGCAGCCCGCCGCCGCGCTGGCGCAGGCTCTCCGGGCGGTCGCGCGCATCGAGCCGGCCGTAGCGCAGGGACACCCGGGCAAGCGTGCCGCTGCCAAAGGCGTGGAGCAGGTCGGCGCCGACAAAGGTGCGCCAGCCGTCCTGGCCCGGATTCGGCGATATCCGCTGCCGCACCTCGCTCGCGCTCACCGAGACCTGTGTTTGCCGCGAAACGGTGAGGCTGCCGTCGAGCTGGCCGCCGAGCCCGGTCGAGTAACGCCGGTTGCCGAACCACCGCCGCTCGTAAACGACCGCCGGGCGCGCGCTGAGCTTGCCCGCGGTGAATTGCGGGCCGCTGTCGACGCTTGCCTGGACATCGTTGAAGCGGCCCTTGCTGTAGAGATCGGCGCGGACCGCCGCCTGCGACAGGATCGAGATCTTTCCCAGCCGGTCGCGCGAATAGGCGCGGACGCTGCCGCTATAGCCTTCGCCCGCCTGCCGCCGAGCGTCGGCGTCGAGCTCGAACGGAGCGATAATCGTGTCGATGAAGGCGCTGCCAGTGGAGCGATTCATGTTGGAATCGGGGCCGGTGGTCAGCTCGAGGGTGAGGCCGCGGCGCTTGGGCGTCGCCAATGTCGCCGAAAGCCGCCGGGCGTTCTGCTCGACCTCCGGCGGAAGGCCGAGCTTTTCCGCGCGGCCGAGCTCGGCCTCGGCTTCGCTGCCCCGGCCCATCTTGCCGAGGATCCGTGCCAGCTCGAGCCGCGCGCGGTTGGCGTTCGGCTGTTCGGCGAGAAGCTCGCGCAGCGCGGTGACGGCGCCGTCCAAGTCTCCCATGGCTTCACGCACGGCGGCGAGGCGGAAACGGGCCTCGGCGCGAAGCTCGGGATGTATGTCGTGGGTCAGCGCTTCGAGGAGCTGCGCGGCGCCCGCCTTGTCACCCTGCGAATAGAGCTGGTCGGCGAGCGCGAACAGCTGCGCAGCGCTCGCTTGCATGCACTGCGCCTGCCCCGCGCATGGGGCTGGCGCCGGCGCTGCGGCGAGGGCGAGGCCGGCAAGAAGCTGAAGCATCGAAACTCAGGAGGAAAGCGGGCGACGGCGGTCCGCCGCCCGCTGGTTCAAATCAATTGCCGACGAA
>DATDDW010000311.1:0-1554 GCA_036523615.1 Sphingomicrobium sp. | reverse complement strand
GAATGGTGGCGCCAGCCGTCGTCGGCCCGGCTGCGCGATTATTACCGGGTCGAAGACGGCGAAGGCCGCCGCTACTGGATCTTCCGCGAAGGCGTGGCCGGCGACGGCCGCGGCGGCGCTCCCAACTGGTTCATCCATGGGCTGTTCGGCTGATGCCCGAAAAGGTCGGATTTTCGCGGCTCAAGCTGGTGCGGCGCGAGGGCATGCCGCCGCCGCCGGCAACGCGCGCGCCTTATGTTGAATTGGGAGTGACGAGTCCGTTCTCCTTCCTGCGCGGCGCCTCGGACGCGATTGAGCTGACGCTGACCGCGCTCGAGCTCGGCATGGATGCGATCGGCATCGCCGACCGCAACACGCTGGCCGGCGTGGTGCGGATGCACGGCGCGTGCAAGGAAGCGGGCTTGCGGCCGCTGATCGGCTGCCGGCTCGACCTGACCGATGCGCCGAGCCTGCTTGCCTATCCGATCGACCGCGACGGCTATGGCCGGCTCTCGCGCCTGCTCAGCCTGGGCAAGATGCGCGCCGAGAAAGGCGCGTGCGAGCTGACATTGGCTGATGTCGCCGGCCATGCCGACGGCATCGCCTTCATCGCCTGGCCCAATGACGACCTCGACGCCTTCGAGGCCGAGCTGCCGCGGCTCCGTGACGCCATTCCGTCGCTCGCGCATGTGGCGGCAAGCTGGCTCTATCGGGGCGACGACAATGCCCGGATCGAGCGGCTCGACCGCATCGCGCGCGCCAACGGCTGCACGATCCTTGCCACCAACGACGTCCATTATCACGCGCCCGAGCGCCGCCCGCTGCAGGACGTCGTCACCTGCATCCGCGAAAAGACGACCATCGCCAACGCCGGTTTTCTGCTCAACCCCAACGCCGAGCGGCATTTGAAGCCTGCGGCCGAGATGGCGCGGCTGTTTGCCCGCTGGCCGCACGCGATCGAAGCGACGCGCGACTTCGCCGACGAGCTCCACTTCAGCCTCCACGAGCTGCGTTACGAATATCCGCGCGAGACGGTGCCGGACCGGCGAACGCCGCAGCAGCATCTCGAGCATCTGACCTGGGAAGGCGCCAAGCAGCGCTGGGGAAAGCGCATCCCCTACAAGGTGCTGACCCAGCTCAACCACGAGCTCGGGCTGATCCAGAAGCTCGACTTCGCGCGCTACTTTCTCACCGTCCACGACATCGTCGCTTATGCCCGCAGCCTCGACCCGCCGATCCTGTGCCAGGGCCGCGGCTCGGCGGCGAACAGCGCGGTCTGCTATTGCCTCGGCATCACCGCGGTCGACCCGGCGACGAGCGACCTCCTCTTCGAGCGCTTCATCTCCGAGGAGCGGCGCGAGCCGCCCGACATCGACGTCGATTTCGAGCATGAGCGGCGCGAGGAGGTGATCCAGTGGATCTACCGGACCTACGGCCACCGCCATGCGGCCCTGACCGCGGTGGTCAGCCGCTATCGCACCCGCGGCGCCCTGCGCGAGGTCGGCAAGGCGCTCGGCCTGTCCGAGGACACGCTCGGCGCCTTGGCGGGGCAGATCTGGGGATGGTCGAACGACG
>DATDDW010000310.1:0-3896 GCA_036523615.1 Sphingomicrobium sp. | reverse complement strand
AGCACGATGCGTTTGTCGCCCTCGGCGATCTCGGGAATGAATTTCTGGATGACGTGCGGTTCGCGGTAGGTGCGGTTGAACAGCTCCATCAGCGAGGCGAGGTTGCGCCCGTCGGGGCCGATGCGGAACACGGAGCCGCCGGCAAATCCGTGCAGCGGCTTGATGACGATCTCGCCATGGTCGGCGAGGAACTTGCGGGTCAGCCCGCGCGAACGCGTGATCGCGGTCGGCGGCATGAAGCGGGCGAAATCGAGCACCCATATCTTCTCCGGCGCGTTGCGCACCGCCGTCGGATCGTTGACCACCAACGTCTCGCTTTGGATCCGCTCGAGCAGGTGCGTGGCGGTGATGTAGCCAAGGTCGAACGGCGGGTCCTGGCGCATCAGCACCACGTCGACGTCGCGGCCGAGATCGATGATGCGCGGCTCGCCGAAGCGATAATGGTCGCCGGCAACGCGTTGCACCGTCACCGGATAGCCCATCGTCCACAGCCGCGCTTCGGCCCAGCTCAAGTCCTCGGGTGCATACCAGTAGAGCTCGTGCCCGAGCTCCTGCGCCTTGAGGATGATGGCGAAGGTCGAATCGCCGGCGATGTTGATCTTCTCGAGCGGATCCATCTGCACGGCGACGCGGAGCGGCATGGGCGACCGCCTAGGGTTTCACCGCTGTTTTGTCACCCTTGCCAGACGTTGGTTAGGTGCTTGGGCCAGCGGCGCGGGACGATGAACAAAGCATCGATGCGAATGTCGTCACCGTCGCGCATAAAGCGCGGGGCGAGCCGCTCGGCGGCAACCGCGACACGGCGCAGCCGCCACTGGTCGAGCGACCAGTCGGCGGCTTCGGCCGTGGGCCGCGCTTTCACCTCGACGAAGGCGATGATGCGGCCGCGCCGGGCGACGATGTCGACCTCGCCGCCGGGCACGCGAGCGCGGCGAGCGAGGATCCGCCAGCCCTTCAGGCGCAGGTACCAGCAGGCGAGCGTCTCGGCGCCGCGGCCGCGCTTCTCGGCCTTCTGCCGGTTCACCGCCGCGAGAGCTCCAGCGCCCGCGCATAAGCGCGCTTCCGCGGCACGCGTAGCGTATCGGCAACCTCGGCCGCAGCGCGCGACGGCGAAAGGCGCGACAGCGCTTCCGTCAGCGCATCGTCCAAGACCTCATCGGTCGCTTCGGCAGCTTCGCGGGGCGGACCAACGACGATCACGATCTCCCCCTTGGGACCGTCGCCGTAGCGCGATGCAAGCTCCGGCAAGGTGCCGATGACGCATTCCTCATGGATCTTGCTGATCTCGCGCACGACCGCCGCATCGCGATCGCCCAGCTGTTCGGCCAGGGCAGCGAGCGTGTCGCCGAGGCGGTGGCCGCTCTCATAGAACACTAGCGTCGCGCGCAGGGCGGCTATTTCCGCGATCGACTCGGAACGCGCCTTGGCCTTGGCCGGCAGGAAGCCGACGAACAGGAAACGGTCGGTCGGCAGGCCGGCAAGCGTCAGCGCGGCGATCGCGGCCGACGGGCCCGGCACCGTATGCACCGCCTGGCCGGCCGCGCGCGCCGCGCGCACCAGCTTGTATCCGGGGTCGGAGATGAGCGGCGTGCCGGCGTCGCTGACCAGCGCGATCGCCTTGGCGCCAAGCTCGCCGACGATGCGCTCGCGCTCCTCTTCGCTCGTGTGGTCGTCGTAGCGGCTCATCGGCACCTTGGCGCCGATGTGGGCGAGCAGCTTGGCGGTGACTCGTGTGTCTTCGGCGAGGATTCGGTCGGCATTGCGCAGCGTCGCTGCAGCGCGCGGCGACAAATCGCCGAGGTTTCCGATCGGCGTCGCGACGATGTGCAGGCCGGGCGCGAGCCGATCGTTCATCTAACTCGATTAACCTCTTCCAATCCCAATGAAAAAGAGTAATCCTTTAACCAATCCATCGTCTGCCTGGGGAGAGGTGCGATGATTGTACTGGCTGTTCCCGCCATTGCGCTGACGATGCTTCAGGCGTCGGTGTCCGTGCCGACAACGGCCTTTCGCGGATGCCTTCGGGAAGCGGCCGCCAAGGCCAGCAACGAGAAAGTTGGGGGCGACAAGATCGAGGATTATCTGCGTAGCGCCTGCACAGGTCAGATGCAGACGCTGAAGGACGCGATCATCGCCTTCCGCATGAAGAACGGGATGGGCCGCAAGGCGGCGGCGAGCGATGCCGACATGACAGTCGACGATTATGTCGCGACGCCCGCCGACAATTACAAATTCATGATCGACTACAACGCGCCCAAGGCGCAGCCGGCCGCCGCGCCGGCGACTCCGCAGCCTAGCTCGCAACCGCCAAAACCTTAGGCTCAGCGGCCGCGGTCGGAGCCGCCGGGGCAGCGATCTCGCCCAGAATATGATCGAGCAGCATCCGCCCGCTCGGCGTCAGCCGGATCCGCGTGCCGTCGCTCACGAGATGACCCGAGCCGACCAGCCGATCGACCTGGCGCCAGTCGACCAGGCGCGGCAAGCTGAAGCGCTCGGCAATTGCCGCGGCATCAATGCCTTCGCTCAGCCTCAAGCCCATGACCAGCGCTTCGTCGGCCGCTTGGCTCGGGGTGAGCAGCGCCTCCTCGACGATCCCATGGCCGCTGCGCTGGAGCGCGCGCAGGAAATTCTCCGGCTTGCGGTGGCGCTCGGTGCGCATGCCGAGCCGGCGTCCGTGCGCGCCGGGGCCGATCCCGACATAGTCCTGGTACCGCCAGTAGGTGAGATTGTGCCGGCTCTCCTGACCGCGGCGCGCATAATTGCTGATCTCGTACGCCGACAGCCCGGCGGCGGAGGTCATGGCGGCGGTCAGCTCGTAGAGCAGCGCGGCGGTGTCCGAATCGAGCTGGGCCAGCGAACCGGCTCGCTCGAGCGCGGCAAAGCGCGTGCCCGGCTCGACCGTCAGCTGATAGAGCGAGAGGTGCGAAGTGCCGAGCGACAGCGCCTGCGCCAAAGTCGCCGACCAGCCGGCCTCGCTGTCCCCGGGCAGCGCGTAGATCAGGTCGAAGCTGACGCGGCGGAAGTTCTTTTGCGCGATCTCGAGCGCGCGGAAGCCCTCGCGAGCGCTATGCGCGCGGCCGAGGAAGCGCAGCGCCTCATCGTCGAAGCTCTGCAGCCCAAGCGAAAGGCGATTGACCCCCGTGGTGGCGAGATCGGCGAAGCGCGCCGCCTCGACCGAATTGGGGTTGGCCTCGAGCGTGACTTCGATCTTCTCCGCCGGCGACCAATGGGCGCACGCGGCTTCGATGATTGCCGCGACCGTCGCCGGCTCCATCAGCGAGGGCGTCCCGCCGCCGAAGAAGATCGAAGTGAGCTCGCGTTCCGGCAGCAGCGCGGCTTCGTGCGCCAAGTCGGCGAGCAGGGCCTCGCGCCACGCCGCCTGGTCGATATGCGACCGCACGTGACTGTTGAAATCGCAGTACGGGCATTTGCTGACGCAGAACGGCCAGTGGACGTAGAGGGCAAGCGGTTCGCCGCTCATTCTTTGAGCGCCTGCAAGAGCTTGCGGAAGGCATCCGCGCGGTGGCTGATGCTGTGCTTGAGCTCGGGATCGAGCTCGCCGAACGTCTGGTCGTAGCCGAGGGCAACGAAAATCGGATCGTAGCCGAAGCCTCTGTCCCCGCGTGGCGGCCACACGAGCGTCCCGTCGACGCGGCCGTCGAAGGTCTCGGTTTGCCCGTCGTTGGGCCAGGCGATCGCCAGCGAGCAGACGAAATGCGCGGCGGGAGTTGGCTCGTCGGGCTCTTCCGCCTGCACTTCGCGCCAGACCCGCTCCATCGCCCGCCTCCAGTCGCGATTGCCATCGGCGTCCTCGGCCCAGCGCGCGGAGAAGATTCCGGGGCGGCCGTGGAGCGCGTCGACGCACAGCCCGCTGTCGTCGGCCAGGGCCGGCAGGC
>DATDDW010000309.1:0-4630 GCA_036523615.1 Sphingomicrobium sp. | reverse complement strand
TGCACCTGCATTGCCTCAACCCCGACCGGCTGGTCGTCCGCGGCGGCATGCCCGAGGCCTGCGCGGGAGCGATCGCTGACCTCTATCAAATGCTCGGCGGACGCGTCACCTGGTACGGCAAGCCCTATCCCGCGATCTACGAGCACGCGCTGCACCGTGCCGGTGATCCGCCCAGGCAAGAGGTGCTGGCGATCGGGGACGGGCTTCAAACCGATATCCTCGGCGCAGCGCGGATGGGCTTCGACACGGTGTTCGTCAGCGGCGGGATCCATGCGGGCGAGCCGTTCCCGGAGAATTTCGCCGAGCAATATGGCCTTGGCGACTGGCGGCCGGTGGCGGTCGTCGACGGCCTCGCCTAGATAGACGCGATGAACCTTCTTGGACGCTCTGTCGGGCTCGACCAGCCTTTGTTCCTGATCGCCGGCCCGTGTGTGGTCGAGAGCGAGGAGCTGCAGCTGCGCACCGCGGAGACGCTGAAGCGGATCACCGAGAACCTCGGCATCCTCTTCATCTTCAAGTCGAGCTTCGACAAAGCCAATCGCAGTAGCGACAAGAGCTATCGCGGCCCCGGGATGGACGAGGGGCTTCGCATCCTCGAGAAGGTCAGGAGCGAGCTCGACGTGCCGGTGCTGACCGACGTCCACGACATTCCGCAGATCGAGGCTGTCGCGGCGGTCGTCGATGTGCTGCAGACCCCCGCGTTTCTCGCCCGCCAGACCGACTTTATCCATGCGGTCGCGGCGAGCGGCAAGCCGGTCAACATCAAGAAGGCGCAGTTCATGGCGCCGCACGACATGAAGAACGTCGTCGACAAGGCGCGGGGCGCTGCCCAGGCCGCGGGCGTCAACGAAGAGGCGATCATGGTCTGCGAACGCGGCGCGTCGTTCGGCTACAACAACCTCGTTTCCGACATGCGCAGCCTGGCGATCATGCGCGAGACCGGCTGCCCGGTTGTCTTCGACGCGACGCACTCGGTGCAGCTGCCTGGAGGGCAGGGCACCAGCTCGGGCGGCCAGCGTGAGTTCGTGCCTGTGCTCGCGCGCGCGGCGGTCGCGACGGGAGTGTCGGGGCTGTTCATGGAAACGCATCCGGATCCGGCGAACGCTAAGTCGGACGGGCCCAATGCCTGGCCGCTCGATCGCATGGAGAGCCTGTTGACGACGCTCGTCGAGCTCGATCGGATGGTGAAGGAGCGCGGCTTCGAGGAAGCGGCCCTCTAGGCGGGCTTGGGCGGCCGCACGCGGCGGTGCTCCTGCCGCAGCTGCCACATCATCACCGCGACCGTTGCCGCATTGCCGACGACCAGCGCGATCGCTGCCCCGACCACGCCCAACTCCCAGCTGAGCGGGGCGATGATAAGGAAGAAGAGGACGGTGCCGATGATCCGCGCGGTCAGCGGCGCATCCGGCCGGTCCAGTGCGTAGAGCATCGGCGGCAGCGGGAAGCTGAAGACCGCAAGGAACGGCACGAGCATTAGGATGACGAGCGCGTCGTACGCGCCGAGGAAGGCCTTGCCGAAGAGCAAAGTGACGAGTGGCTTGCCGCCGAACAGCAGGATCATGATCGCGAGTGCGGCGACCGCCGCGGCAAGCGCTGTTCCGCGCAGCATCAGTTTCCACGGCTTCTTGGTCGAAAGGTCCATCCGCACGACTTCGGGATAGAAGGCCTTGGCGAGGAGATCGGCGGGCTTCGCCGCGGCATCGGACAGGCTCGAAGCGATCTGGAACAGCGCCGCGCCGGCCGTGCCGAGGAGTCCGCCCACGACGAGGCGGGCAATCGGGCCCCAGGCGGCCTGTACGCTCGCCGTGACATTGACGTGGATAGCGAAGCGCCACGCGCCCGGCAGGGTCGCGGGGCGCAGGGTCGGGCGGATCCCGCTCATCAGTCCGCGCCGGTGAAGCTCGCGCCAGGCGATGAACCAGCCGTAGAGGTCGCCGCCGAGATCGGACACGTACCATGCGGCGACATAGCCGCCGAACGGCGCGTCGAGCGCGTAGGCGATCGCCACCAGGACGACGCGGCTGAGCGGCGTTGCCGTGCTTTGCCAGCTGATCAGGTCGAACCGATCGAGCGCGCGCAGCACGCCCGTTGGGGTCGCCGCGGCCATCGTCGGGAGGAGAGTGCAATAGAACATCGCCAGCCACAGCTTGTCGGGCGGGATTCCCACCCATGGAGCAATGAACGGAAGCAGCGCGACGGCGACCAGCAGCCCACCGACGCCGCTCAGCATGTCGAGCGCGAAGGCGAAGCCGGTCGAGGTCTGGAAGTCCTCGTGCCCGCCCATGAGCGCGCGGCCGCCATAGCGGACGATCAGCTGCCACGACTGGAACTTGGACAGACCGCTGACCGCGCGGCTGTAACTGGTGATGAGGATCAGCGCGCCGAAGAGCAGCACATCGAGCGCGTGAGCGGCGAGCGAGAGCGTGGCGATGCTCGCGATCGCGGCAACCACGCGCGAGGCCGCGAGATAGCTGCTGTTCTTGAGCAGCGAACGAAAATGCTGGTCCTTGAACCAATGCCTCATGCCGCCTCGACTAAACGAGCCGGCAACAGCTGTCAGTCAAATTGCCTCGCGTCAGGCCGGTTCGGGAACGCGCTGCTGGATCACCTTGTCGGCCAGCGGCCCGTTGAGTTCGGCGAGATGGTCGAACTCGGCTTCGTAGGTCGCCAGCCCCTGGCTCTGCGACCTGAGCTCGGCCTCGAGCCCCGACAGCTCGGCCTCGGGGATCAGCGCCTCGATGCGGTCCCAGCCGGTCCAGCCCTCGCGCGGGCCGAGCCCGAGCATCTGGCCGCGCCGCCCGGCGACCGCCGACGTGATCCGGCTGGTCGCGCTCGACGGGCAGACGACGGTGAGCTTGTGCATCGGCTCGAGCAGGTGCGGCTGGGCCGCGGTCAGTGCTTCATGCATCGCGATTCGGCCGGCCAACCGGAACGCAAGTTCGGAGCTGTCGACGCTGTGATAGCTGCCGTCGACCAGGCTGACCGCGACATCGACGACCTGGAAGCCGAGCGGGCCCTTGATCATCGCTTCGCGAACGCCTTCCTCGACCGCCGGGATCCATTGCCGCGGTACGGCGCCGCCGTGGATCTTCTCTTCGAACTTGAAACCTTCGCCGCGGCTCAGCGGACGGATTTCGATGATCACGTCGCCGAACTGGCCGTGGCCTCCTGACTGCTTCTTGTGGCGGCCGTGCTGGCGCACCGGCTTGCGGATCGATTCGCGGTAGCCGACGGCGGGCGTATGGCTCTTCACTTCCACGCCGTAGCGCCGCTTCAGGCGCGCGAGGACGGTGTTGAGATGTTCGTCGTTGACGCCGCGCAGGCGAATCTCGTGGTTGGCTTCGTCGTGCTCGACGATCAGCCCGCCGTCTTCCTCGGTTAGCCGCTGCAGTGCGCCCGAGAGCTTGACGTCGTCCTTGCGGTCCGCCGGTTCGATCGCGATCGCGCAGTTGCGGGCGGGATAGTCGACGTCGACCGCCGGCGGCAACTTGCCCAAGCCGAGCCATTCGCCGGCTTTGACCGTGTCGATCTTGGCGACGGCGACGACGTCGCCCGCCTGCGCTTCACTGAGCTTCTGTGTCTTTTCGCCCTGGACCTTGAACAGCGAACCGACACGCGCGTGGTCGCCGCTGGAGGTCTTGAGGTCGGTGCCTTCGCGGATCGCGCCGCCGAGGACGCGCGACATCGCGAGGCGGCCGATCGACCCATGGACGATCTTGAACAGGTACATCGCCGGGTCGGTGACTCCGAGCCGGTCAGCCGCGGCCTGCGGCGCGGGTGCTTCGTGGCGCATGGCTTTCAACAGCCGGCGCACGCCCCACGAGCTGGTCGCGCAGCCGAACAGGACCGAGACGCCGAGGTTCTCGCCCGTTTCACGGGCAAGGTCGGTGAGGATTTTCTCGCGCGCCGGGGTCTCGTCCATCAGCAATTGCTCGAGGAGCTCGTCGTCATGGTCGGCGAGTTGCTCGAGCATGTGGGTGCGCGCCTCGGCTTCGCGCGCTTGGAGCTCGGCGGGGATCTCGATCCGCTCCGATTCCTGGCCCGGGCGGTATTTGAACGCATATTCGAGAGCGAGGTCGACGAAGCCGCTGATCTTCTCGCCATCCCAGATGGGAATTTGCCTGGCGATCAGCGGGGAGACGCTGATCGGCTGGAGCGCCGAGAGGAGGTCGCGGATGCGGCCGTGCGCCTGGTCGATGCGGTTGACGAAGATGAGGTGCGGGATGCCGTGCTCATCGAGCGCGCGCAGCGCTGGCGCGGCAAGTGGCGCGCGGGCCGGGTCGGGGTCGACGACGACGATCGCAACGTCGGCGATGGCCAGCGCCCGCGCCCCGTCGGCGGCAAAGCCCACGGAGCCGGGACAATCGAGGATCGCGAACTCGTCGCCGAGATAAGAGAAATTGTAGAGATTGAGCTCGGTCGAGCCGCCGCGCTGGCGGCTCTCAGGGCTCGAATCGCCGATGCTGGAGCCGTTGGCCGTCGACCCGAGGCGGTCGGTGGCGCCGGCTGCGAACAGCATCGCTTCGGCAAGGCTGGTCTTTCCTGCGCCGGCGGGTCCCACCAGCGCGATCACTCGGGTGCCTTTTGATTCTCCAGCCATGCGAATCTCCCTTCGTGCCGTGACGGCGCG
>DATDDW010000308.1:0-3072 GCA_036523615.1 Sphingomicrobium sp. | reverse complement strand
CGGCTGGTCAAGAGCGGCCTCGCCAAGGACGAAGACGACGAGGACGACGACCGCTGATGCTGAAGCCGGTCGACCCGGGACCCGAGGACGAACGCCCGGTCGGTGAGCTCGTCCACGAGCTGATCGAGCAGGGCAAGGCCTATGCCCGCGCCGAGCTCGAGCTCGCCAAGACCATCGCGGCGAGCAAGGCACGAGCGCTGGTGCTGCCGGCGATCCTCTTCGGCGTCGCGTTCATACTTGCCCTCGCCGGAGTCACCGCGCTGGCCGTCGGCGTCGTCATCGCGCTCGCCAGGTTCATCGGACCGCTGGCCGCGGGCGTTGTCAGCCTGCTGATCTTCGCCGGCATCGCCGGCGGGCTCGGTTGGTACGGCGCCGAGCGGGCGAGACGCGTGCTGTGACCGAGAGCGCCGAAGTTATTGCGGCGCGAGCCGAGGTCGAGCGCTCGCGCGCCCGGCTGATGTCGAGCGCTCAGCGGCTGCAGGAGCGGCTCAGCCCCAAGACGCTGGCGCGCGGAGCCTGGGAAGGCGCGAAAGAGAAAGGCGCCGACCTCGCCGAGGACGCCGTCGATGCGGTGCGCGCTCGTCCGCTTGCCGCAACCGGCGTCGTTGCCGCGATCACCATGTTTCTCGCCCGCGAGCCGCTGATCGATCTCGCCAGCCGGCTGTTCGGCGTCGGGGAAAAACGCAAAGCCAAAAAGCGGCGCAAGGCCGCAAGCAAACAGGATATGGAGAAAGCCGAATGATCGACCAGGAGACCACCCGCACCGCTTCGGACACTCAGGACAGCAGTCCCTCGGCCCGGCAGCGGGCGATCGAAGCCTATGAAGGTGCCCGCGACCGCGCCGTCGACACGCTCGGCGATGCGCCGCTGATCGCGCTTGCCGGCGGGCTCGCCGTCGGTGCGCTGATCGCCGCCCTGCTTCCGCGCACCAAGACCGAGACGCAGTTCGTCCGCCCGACGGCCCGCCGGGTCAAAGGCGCAGCGCGTGCCGCCGCCGATGCCGCGCGCCAGACCGGCTCTGACCGCCTGGAAGAGCTCGGCCTCAGCCGCGAGAAAGGCGAAGCGACGATCCGCAACCTGCTCCAGGGCGTCACCGACGCCGCCAAGGCTTCGGCCGAGGCCGCGCTCGACGCCGCTCGCAACAAAGGCTGACGCGGCGGGCCAAATCCGCTAGCGGGCGCGCGATGAGCAAGCTTCACCTGGTCTTCGGCGGCCGCGTCAAGGACCCGCGCGGCCTCGACTTCAGCGATCTCGAGCATATCGACCTCGTCGGGATCTACGACAGCTATGCCGCCGCCGAGGAAGCCTGGCGCGGCAAGGCGCAGAGCAGCGTCGACGATGCCGAGATGAAATATGTGATCGTCCACCTGCACCGGCTGCTGGAGCCGGACATCGAAGGCACTATTCCCGGAATCGAACGGCCGCGACAGCCCGCCGCCTAGGCGCGGCGGTAGTGCCACAGCAGCAGCGGGCGCTGCAGCAGCAGCCCCGCGGCAAATCCGCCGACGTGAGCGGGCGTCGCCAGCAAATAGCCCTGGCCGCCGGCGAGCCAGCCCATCATCACCTGCAGCACGATCCACGCGACCATCAGCCAGAGGGCGTTGATCCAGCGGTTGAGATGGAAGTTGCCGGTAATCCGCCTGGCGCGGCCGAAGCTCAGCGCAAAGGCGCCCATGACCGCGCTGATCGCTCCGCTCGCTCCGACCATCGGGGTCACGGCCGACGGCGCGACCGCCCATTGCGCCAGCGCGGCCGCATAGGCGCCCACGACGTAGAGCAGGATCAGCCCGGTCTTGCCCAGCACCCGCTCAACCGCGGTGCCGCACCAGACGAACACGAGCAGGTTGAAGGCGAGATGGATGAGGCCGGAGTGGACCAGCGTCGCCGTCAGGGGCGTGATGAACACCGGCACGGCGGGCCAGGGGACCGGCGGGCCGCCGATCCTAGCGGCAATGAAACCGAGCGACAGCGCTGCCTGGTCGGTCTTGTTAAGCGCAACCGCAACGACCCACGCCAGCGCCGTGACCACGGCGATCAGATTGGTGGCGCTGCGGGTGAGCCGGTCCATCGCCCGTCTCAGACGAATTCGATCTTCTTGATCTCGTAATAGCGGTCGCCCGACGGCGTCGACACCTCCACCTCGTCGCCCTTCTGGCGGCCGATCAGCGCGCGGCCCAGCGGCGAGTTGTAGCTGATGCGCCCGTCCTTGGCGTCCGCCTCGGTCTGGCCGACGAGCTGGTATTTGACCTTCTTGCCGTCCTCGTCGGTCAGAGTGACCGTAGCGCCGAACACGACCTTGTTGCCCGACAAGGTCGTCGGGTCGATCACCATCGCGCGGCTGAGCCGGTCTTCCAGGTCCGCGATGGTGGCCTCGATCTGCCCCTGCCGCTCCTTCGCCGCGTGATATTCGGCGTTCTCCGAAATATCGCCGTGCGCCCGCGCCGCCTCGATCGCCTCGACGATCGCCGGCCGTTCCTCGTTGCGCAGCCGCCTCAGCTCATCGGTGAGCTTGCGGTGGCCTTCTTCGAGCATCGGTACCTTGTCGGCACTCGCCATTGGTCAAAACCCTTTTTCAAAACCCTGCCCCGGCGGTCCAGACGTCCGCTTTTAAGGGGCAAATTGTGGGTGAGGCTAGTTCGCGGTCGCGGAATAATAGGATTGGAGCGAGGCGACTTCAAGCGCATGGCCGCGCACCGCCTCGATCGACCGTGCCGCGGCGAGGCTGGCCGCGGCGGTGGTGAAATAGGGCACCTTCTTGTTGAGCGCCGTGGTGCGGATCGAGTGGCTGTCCTTCAAGGACTGCCACCCTTCGGTGGTGTTGAAGACGAGGTCGACTTCGCCGTCGAGCAGCTTGTCGACGATGTGCGGCCGGCCTTGCGCGACCTTGTTGACCTGGCTGACCGGAAGGCCCTTGGCCTCGAGGTGCGCCGCGGTGCCGCCGGTGGCGATGATCGAAAAGCCGAGCTCGACCAGCTTCTCGACCGCCGGCACGATATTGTCCTTGTCGGCATCCTTGACCGAGACGAACGCGGTTCCGCCCTGCGGCAGCTGCATTCCCGCGCCGAGCAGCCC
>DATDDW010000307.1:0-5451 GCA_036523615.1 Sphingomicrobium sp. | reverse complement strand
CCGCTGGAGCTTCTTCTCGGTTGCCGACGTGCCGGTCGTTTCCAGCGTCGCGGTGACACTGGCGATCATTGCTGTCTGCATGGCGGTGATCGCCTGGATGTTCCGGACCGGCTACCGCCTCAAGCAATAGGCTCCAGCGCGCTTTCGCCCTGGTTCGCCCGCTCGAAGCCCCGGCCATCGAGGTTCTCGCCCACGAAGTCCCAGTTGACGATGTTGTTCAACAC
The DNA here is from genome assembly GCA_036523615.1 of Sphingomicrobium sp. Taxonomy (GTDB): domain Bacteria; phylum Pseudomonadota; class Alphaproteobacteria; order Sphingomonadales; family Sphingomonadaceae; genus Sphingomicrobium. Next base: position 5,227 of record DATDDW010000307.1, on the reverse strand, counting down.
CGCCGTCGCGAACTTCGGTCGCTCGTTGCGATAATCGATGTAATAAGCGTGCTCCCACACATCGAGCGTGAACAGCGGGACCATGCCGTCGTGGACAATGGGCGTGTCGGCATCGTGGAGCGAGGTGATCCTGAGCGAGCCCCGGTCAAGCACCAGCCACGCCCAGCCGCTGGCAAAGTGATTGACCGCCTCTTCGTGCAGCTTCTGAAGCAGGGTTTCGGACGAGCCGAAGCCATCTTCGATCAGCTTGGCCAGCTTGCCCGTCGGCTGCTGACCCTGGGCTGGCGCCAGGCATTGCCAGAAGAAACTGTGGTTCCACAGCTGCGCGCTGTTGTTGAACAGCTTGTTGTTACCCGACTCGCGCGCCCTTCTGATGACCTGGATCAGCGACGCGCCCGACAGGCCGTGCTCACTCTCGATCAGCTCATTGGTCTTGGTGACGTAGGCCTTGTGGTGCTTGCCGTGATGGAATTCGAGCGTTTCCGCCGACATGTGCGGCTCGAGCGCTTGGCGGTCGAACGGGAGGTCGGGCAGCTGGAAGGGCATGAGCAACTCCTGTCTGCTCGGGGATTGAAGATCCCCGTCGCGTGAGTCCCCCGCCCGCTTGAGTCGGAGATGCTTGCGGAGCAGCGAATTTCAACCCTAGAAACGACGGCGCACCGAGCCTTTGCGACGGAGGGGAAGCAATGAGCAAGTTTTTCGCCAATCTGTGGCTGGTCCTGTTCGTAGGGCTGGTCCTTGCGGTCATCATCATCCTGCTGCCCGACTCCGGCTACGCACTCGCACCCGGGGCGGCCGATCTGCTGACCGGAGTGCTGCAGTGGCTCCACGTCTTCTTCGGCATTACCTGGATCGGCCTGCTTTATTATTTCAACTTCGTGCAGACGCCGGTGATGCCGACCGTGCCGGCCGAGTTGAAGCCGGGCGTCTCGAAGTACATCGCGCCCAAGGCTCTATTCTATTTCCGCTGGGGCGCCGCCTTCACCGTCCTCACCGGCCTGCTACTCGCCTGGTCCTATGATGAGCTGGTCCAGGCGCTGACCTTGCAGCCGTCGGTGCGGCTGATCGGCATCGGCATGTGGCTGGCGCTGATCATGGCCTTCAACGTGTGGGTCATCATCTGGCCGAACCAGAAGAAGGTCCTCGGCATCGTCGCCGCCGACGATGCCGCCAAAGCGAAGGCTGCCGCGACCGCGGGGATCGCATCGCGGCTCAACACTTTGCTGTCGATCCCGATGCTGCTGTGCATGACCAACATGCGCTGAAGGCGCGCGGCGGGGATTAGCCGCCGGCGTGGACTTCAGCGCGTGCGAACCTGGTAGCGCTCGAGGTATTCGGACGGCAGCGACCAGCGCGGCTCGAGCTCATGCGCGCGCCTCAGGTCGCTGTAGGCCGAGCGGAATTGGCCCATCTGCTCGTAGGCGACGCCGCGGGCGAAGATCGCCAGCGCCTCACGCTGCGGCTTGCGACTGATCCCCTCCTGAAGGAACGGCAAAGCGGCCCTCCCGTCGCCCTGCCGCAAGCGCAGGAACCCCTTGTTGAGCCACGGATCAGGGAGATCGCGATCGAGCGCCACCGCCGCATCGAAATCGGCATCGGCGTTGCTGCTCTGTCCGCGCATCATGCTGAGAATGCCGCGATTGACGAACGTCGCGGCGCGATCGCTCTTGGACAACGGCTCCTGTTCAAGCGCGAGAGTGCAGCTGTTGACCGCAGAGTCGCGGTCGTCACGGCCGAGCGCTGATTCATAGCAGAGCCGCGACAGCGGGCCGCCGATCGACAGGACTGCGGGAGTGGCGGCGCTCAGCGGAATGACCAGAGCGGCGACGCCGGCGGCGAGAATTAGGCTCTTCATCACAAGCCTCCTTCACGAGCGCCGCTGCCTATACGCTGTTTAGCACCTCAATTCAGCAGCCATTCGACGGGTGGACGAACGCGCCTAGCCGGCGTTGTCCTGCAGCTTGTGCCGCTTGAGCGCGTGACGCAGCTGGTCATAGCTCAGGCCCAGTGCAGACGCGGTCGCCCGCTGGTTGAAGCGGTTCCGGCTCAATGCGTCCTCGAGCAGCTGGCGTTCGTAGGCAGCGACAGCGCCGCGGAAGTCGCTGGTCGATACCACATGCGGGGGCGGCGTCGCGGCAAGTGAAGAGGGGGAGTCCTCCTCCGCCACCGCCTCGGCCGCCGCGGCATGCGTCTGGACCGTGTCGCTCGCGGCCGGGGCCCAGGGTGAATGGAAGGGATCGAACTGGATATGGTCGACCGCCCGCTCGGGATCCTCGTGGCGATAGACAGCGCGTTCGACGACGTTGCGCAATTCGCGGACGTTGCCCGGCCACGAATAGGCCTCCAGCTCGGCCGTCGCGCGGCTGGTGAAGCCCGGCCAGTTGGGCCAATCGAGCTCGACGCCCATGCGGCGGCCGAAATGCTCGGCCAACAGCGGGATATCGCCCTGACGTGCGCGCAGCGGCGGCAGGGTGATCACTTCGAAGCTCAGCCGGTCGAGAAGGTCCGCGCGGAACTTACCCTTGTCGACCAGCGCCGGGAGGTTTTCGTTCGTCGCCGCGATAATGCGCACGTCGACGCTGATTGGCTTGGAAGCACCGATCCGGGTGACTTCGCCATATTCCACGGCCCGAAGGAGCCGGTCCTGCGCGGGCATTGAGAGGGTGCCGAGCTCGTCGAGGAACAAGGTCCCGCCGTCGGCCTCCTCGAAGCGGCCGTGGCGGGTCTTGGCGGCGCCGGTGAAGCTTCCTGCCTCGTGCCCGAACAGCTCCGCCTCGATCAGGTTTTCCGGAAGCGCGGCGCAGTTCATGATAATCAACGGACCGGCCCAGCGCGACGAGAGATGGTGAAGACGTTCGGCGATCAGCTCCTTACCCGTCCCGCGTTCGCCGATGACGAGCACCGGCCGGTTGAGCGGCGCGGCGCGGCTCGCTCGCTCGACCGCGTCGAGGAAGGCCAGGCTCTGGCCAATGAACTGTTCCGCCCGCTCCACAAAGTCTCCGAAAAATCAGACCGACTGTTGGTGGCAAATCCCACCATTTGGCAAGGAATTTCATCGCGTTTTGCGGCCCCCAATCGGAAGATTCCAGCAACTTCAGGCTTTCTAGAAATGTGGCACGACTCTTGTATGGTAATTGGCAGGTTTAGGCGCCTAATGTTGGAATTCGGAGTGACTGGATGAGCATCTTTTCCCGAACGCGGGACATCTTTGCGGCGAACATCACCGAGATGCTCGACCGCTCGGAAGACCCGGCGAAGATGATCCGCATGGTGATCCTCGAAATGGAGGAAACGCTGGTCGAAGTCCGCGCTTCGGCCGCGCGGTGCATCGCCGACGGCAAGGAAATGCGCCGCGCGCTCGCGCGGCTCGACGAGCTGCAGAAGAACTGGACCGAAAAGGCCGAGCTGGCGCTGTCCAAGGAGCGCGAGGATCTCGCCAAGGCCGCGCTGCTCGAACGCCAGAAGGCGGCGGACATGGGCGAAGGGCTTCGTGAGGAAATCAAGGTCATCGACGACACGCTGAAGGGCTATGAAGGTGACATCGCCAAGCTCCAGGGCAAGCTGCGCGAGGCGCGCGCCCGCCAGAACGCTATCGCGGCCCGCTTCGAAAGCGCGGTGACACGCGCCCGCGCGCGCGAGCTGTTGAACGGCAACCGCACCGAGGACGCCTTCTCGAAATTCGAGGTGCTGGAGCGGCGCGCCGATTTCGCAGAGGGCCGCGCCGACGCGCTCGGTATGACCGGGCCCAAGAGCCTCGAAGAAGAGATTGCCGAGCTGAAGGCGGCCGAGTCCGTCGACAAGGAATTGGAAGCCATGAAGGCCGCTCTCAAGGCCAGGGGGAAGTAAGCAATGGACGATGTTGGCGGAATGATGGTCGGTGCGCTCGCGATCGTCTCCATATTTGTCGGTCTGCCGTGGCTGATTTTCCATTACGTGACCAAGTGGAAGCAGGCCGCGACGCTGACCAGCGGCGACGAGAAGCTGCTCGACGAGCTGCACGACGCTGCGCGGCGCCTCGACGATCGCCTGTGCACGATCGAGCGGATCATGACCGCCGAGAACCCGAACTGGCGTCAGCAATGCCTGCCGGGCCGCGAGCGCGACGACCGCCAACGGCTGCTGGCGGAAGGAGAGTAACGTGGCGAACGACCGCTATCGCGTAGAGCACCGTTCGAACCAACCGCAGCCGATCGACCAGCTGCGGCAGGCCGAGGACCGCCCGCAATATTTCGGCGGGCAGCCGGCAAGCCGCACGCGCTTCTATCGCGACAAGCAGAACGGCAAGGTCATGGGGGTGTGCGCCGGCATTGCCGACTACACCGGCTTCGACGTCGCGCTGGTCCGCATCTGCTTCCTCGCCGCGGTGTTCATCAGCGGCGGCTCGGTGCTGCCCTTCTACTTCGTCGCCGGCTGGGTTGCTCCAACCAAGCCGCGCGAGCTCGAATATTCGGGAACCGAGGAGCGCCAATTCTGGCAGGGCGTTCGCGCATCGCCGACCCGCGCCGCCCGCGATATCCGCTCGCGCTTCAGGGACATTGACCGCCGGCTTGCCGACATCGAAAGCTATGTGACGACCGAGAACCGCTCGCTCGCTCGTGAAATCGAGCAGCTGCGCTAAGCTAGGCTAAAGGGGCTATTTTCGGGATGGATCCTCAACTCGCTCAAGTGATCGACCTGCTTCGAATCCTGATGCCGATGGCGGCGATCATCGTCGCCATGGCGGTCGGCGGTTCGCTGCTCAACAATTGGCTCAAGATCAGGAACGGCTATCCGCTCTCCAACAGCTGGGGAATGCCGCTCCATCCCAAGAAGGACGGTGAGACGCTCGAGCGGATCAGGCTGCTGACCAGCGAGAATGCCCAGCTCCGCGCCGAGCTCGGCTCGGTCAAGGACCGCCTCGAGACGCTCGAGCGGATTGCGACCGATCAGCCGTCCAAGCTGGTTAGGGAAATCGACGCGCTGGCGATCGACAAGGGAGGCAATGCGTGATGGGCCCGGGCGAAGTCATGATCGCGCTGATCGTCATCGGCTTGCCGGTGCTCACCGTGATGTTGATCGCCAACCGCTTCTTCCGGTTGCGCGAGAAGCGTCTCGAGATCGAGACGATGAACGCGGCCGAGAAGGCGGCGCAATATGCGTCGCGCTCGATGGAACTCGAGCAACGCGTGAGGGTGCTCGAGCAAATCGTCACCGATGGCGGCGCGCAAACGGCCGCTCAAATCGAAGC
>DATDDW010000306.1:0-2081 GCA_036523615.1 Sphingomicrobium sp. | reverse complement strand
ACTTCACCCATCCCGCCGATACGGTGCAGCGCCTGATCGATATCACGCTGGCCAAGCCGCCGCCTCCGCCTCCCCCCAAGCCGCCGCCGACAGAGCCCAAGACCAAGCCGCACCAGAGCGAGGCCGCGCCCAAGGCTGCGCCGGCGCCGCTCGGCGGCTCGCCAGGGCCCAAGCCGGCGCATGCGCTGCCGTCGGTTACGCCGGTCGTTGCGGTTCACCCTACGGCTGCGCCGTCGGGCGGCGGCACCGGCACCGGACCCGCTGCGGGCGCAGGGGCTGGCGGCGGCACCGGCGGCACTGGCTATGGCGGGGAGGACGAAGGCGGCACCGACCTCGTCCAGATCTCGGGCGCAATCCTCCAGTCCGACTACCCGCGAGAGCTGCGCGAGCGCGGCATCGGCGGGCGGGTCGGGGTGCTGTTCACCGTCGGCCCCAGCGGCCGCGTCACGCGCTGCAGCGTCACGCGCTCGAGCGGCGTCGCCGAGCTCGATGCGCTGACCTGCCGCCTCATTCAGCAGCGCTTCGTCTATCGCCCGAGCACCGACCGCTACGGCCGGCCCATCGCCGACGAGGTCGAGGGCGAGCACGACTGGGTCGCGCGTTAGCCGCGCTTGGTCACTTGGCCTTCGATCGTGCGCGTGCCGGGATGGTGCTTGTCGAGGTGGCGCTTGATGATGCGCAAATTGCGGGAGTTCGAACGGAAGAAGAAGTCGGGAATGACCCCGACCCACGGGATCAGGCCGAGCATGAAGTCGAACCCGACATTCCCCGCCATGCGGCTCATCTGCCATTTCGACATGCCGAGGTTCTTGGCTTCCCAGATCATGTAGCCGCCGAGCGCCGCCCCGGCGATGTCGCCGACCACCGGCACCGCATCGAGGATCACGTCGAGGCCGACCGGCCGCTTGATGCCGGGGATGACAAACAGCCGCTCAAGCAGCTTTTCCATCGCTTCGACCCGCTGCCGCACCGATTGCGGGTCCTTGCCCATTGCCGGCAGCGACAGCTTGTCGAAATCGGGCTTCACCTCAGTCTCCGGCGCTCTGCTCCAAATCAGTGAGCGTGTGACGCGCGAAGCGGTTCCCGGCGAAGCCGACGATGCGCCGCGACACCAGCGACCAGCGCACCGGCGCGGTGATCGGGATGAACAGTTGCGCATCCTCGATCCGGCCTGCCGCCTGGGCGATCAGCGCATAGCGCTGCGCCGGCACCGGGGTCTGCCGCGCGGCCTCGACCAGCTGGTCGATCTCGTTGTCGCAGACCGCGACGGCGCCGCAGCGGAAGCGGCGGACGAACCAGGCGGCCGAGGCCGACGGCGCGACCTCGTCGATCAGCACGAAGTCGGCACTTGCCGCCGACGGCGCGCGCTCGACCGCGAGGCCGAGCGCGCTCCAGTCGCGCTGCAGCTCGTCGAACAGGATTGCGGCTCCCGGTGCATCGGGGAGGGCGACGCGGATCACCGGCTTGTTGGTGCCGAACAGCTTGTTCGCCTGGGCAACGAGGCCTGGCCGCCGCTGGGCCACCGCAGTCCCTGCCCAGGCGGGCACCGGCGGCGTCGGAATCCCGTCGAGCCCCGGCTCGAGCAAAGTCGTGCGCGCGGTGAGGTTGGGCACCGCCAGCGCGGCAATGAGGGCTTCGCGGTCGATGGCCTGGCTGAGGAGCTTGCGCACGTCGGCCTTGTCGAGCGGGCCCCCCGTCTTGGTTGGAACGAGGCCGAACAGGCCGGACGCCGGATCGAAGCGCAGGCTACCGCGCGGCAGCTTCGTGTGCTGCGCCGTGGGCAGGTCGGCAAAGGTGCCGCCGAGCACCAGGTCGGCGGTTCCGGCGGCGAACGACTTCACCGCCTCGTCTGCCGCGGCACCGGCGAGCAGCACTTCCTCGCTTCGCGGCGTTTCGTCCTCGCCTTTGGGCACTCGCCGAGTGAGCCGCAGCTCGCCCTTGGGACCGCGCTGCGGTGACAGGACGAAGGGGCCGCTGCCAACGCCGCCGCGGACGATCGCCATCTCCGGCTGGGCGAGCAACGACAGCAGGTTGGGGCGCGGCGCGCCGAGATGGATTTCGATCACCCGGTCGGTCATCGA
>DATDDW010000305.1:0-1975 GCA_036523615.1 Sphingomicrobium sp. | reverse complement strand
GGTGGCGCCGGCCCAGCTTCCCTTTAGCCGCCAGCGCGGCACGCCCTGGTCGATGAGCTTGAGCGCGGCGATGAACTCGCTTTCGAAGAAGTCGCGCCGGCGCCCGTAATAGCCGAGGCTGGCGAGTGCCGAGAGAAGGTCAGTGCTGCCGGTGACGGTGCCGTAGCTGGTCTCCATCCCCCAGATCGACATCAGCACCGCAGGGTCGACTCCGTAGCGCGCTTCGATCGCGCTCAGCCCCCGATAATGGTCGGCGTAGTTGGCGCGCCCGCGCGAGATCAGCGAGGAAGTCACATGGGTGCGCAGATATGGCGCCAGCGCGCCGATATAGCCGCCGTAGGTCTGCGCGACGGGCTCGGTGCGCTCGAGCTCAATCACCCGCTGGTTGACCGCAAGGCCCGGCACATTGGCGTCGATGGTCGACTGGCGAACGCCCTGGAGCCGGGCGAGCGCGGCGAGCCGCACCTTGTACGTCGCCCAGGTGCTGTTCTGCGGCGCCGAGTAAGTCTGTGCACCGTAAGGCTGCGAGTAATTCTGGGCGAGCTGCACCGCGGCATGCGTCGGCGGCGGCGGCGCCGGCGAGCGGGCGACAGGCGCTGCAGCCGAACCCAATGAAACGGCTGACAACGCCACCACCATCCAGCCGCTCATCCGCAACACGCCCTCCTCACCACATCCGAGGCTAGAGGGTAAAACCCGTTGGGCGCCAGCTTGGTTCATCGTGCGCCTTGCACAGTCCGGCGCGGCAGCCGATATCCGGACGCCCATTGCGGGAGAGGTGGCCGAGTGGTTTAAGGCAGCGGTCTTGAAAACCGCCGTGGGTTCACGCCCACCGTGGGTTCGAATCCCACCCTCTCCGCCACTCGAAATTATTCAGCTTGCGTTCACGCTACAAATGTAGCACTCTACAAATGTAGCGCGGCGAGTCCGTTGCGTGCGAAAGGACACTGAAGATGCTGAGCAAGCTTCCGCCCCGTGAGCGACAGATCGTCGACATCCTCTACCAAGGAGGGCCGCTCCTCGTCGCCGACATTTGCGACGCGCTGCCCGACCAGCTGAGCGGGTCGGCGGTGCGCGCGATGCTCAAGCGACTCGAGGACAAGGGCTATGTGACCCGCAGCGAATCGGAGCGCGGCTATCTCTACAGCCCGGCAGTTTCGGACACGGTCGCGAAGAAGTCCGCGCTGAGCGAGATCGTCCGCGTCTTCTTCAACGGCTCGCCGGCGAGCGCGGCTTCGGCCCTGCTCGGCATGTCGGGCAAGCTGCAGGAGGACGAGCTCGACGAGCTCGAGCAGATGATCGCCCGCGCACGCCAGGCGAAAGGAACCAACTAATGCAGGTCCTGATCGCCATTGCGCTCAAATCGCTGCTCATCGCGGCACTGACCCTGGGGCTGCTCCAGCTGCTCAAGCACCGCTCGGCGGCCGAGCGGTCGTGGGTCGCGCACATCGGGCTCCTTGCCCTGCTGATCATGGCCGTCGCCCCGGTGGTCATGCCCCGCTGGCACGTCGAAGCGCCTGCCCTGCTCGGCAGCAGCACGACTCCCGCCGCTACTGCGACCGTGCAAGCTGACACGCCGAAACGCACCGCCATTTCCGCGCCTCTTGCGCCGATGCCCACTGTGCCGGCCCCGGCCCTGCAGAAGGCGCAGCCGGTGATCAGCCCAGCCGCTGCGGCGACCGCGCTCTACGCTCTGCCCGCCGCGATCCTTTTGCTCATCACCGCGCTCGCCCTTGCCCGGCTGATCGCCCTTCGCGCCCGGGCCGACGTGCTCGTCGACGGCCATTGGCTGAGCGCGCTCGCCCGGGCGCAGCGGCGCATGGGTTTCAAGCATGGCACTGCTTTGCTCACCAGCGACGACCTCGCGTCGCCGATCAGCTGGGGCCTGATGCGCCCGGTGATCCTGCTCAACAGCCGCGCCGTCGAAGCGTCGGGTGAAGCCGAGGCGATCATCGCCCACGAGCTCGCCCACGTC
>DATDDW010000304.1:0-4312 GCA_036523615.1 Sphingomicrobium sp. | reverse complement strand
AGGGGCCCGGAATGGCAGTGGAGCTCGGCTGGTCGAAGGACCCCAATGCGAAGATCGCCTGGCCCGGAGGCCCCGTCAGCGGGATCATTGTTCCCGACCGGCACGCACGGATGCGGCTCATGGCCGCGACTGCTCCAGCGGGGCTGGAGCCGAGCCGGACCCCCGACGTCGGCTCGGCGAGCCCGATCACGCCGAGCATCCACCGCGGCTATGCCGCGACCTGGTTCGCCTTGGCGGCGGCGGCGCTGATCATTTATGCACTCGCGGTGCGCAAGCGATTGAAGCAGGAGCGCGGCGGCAAGTGAGCGCGCAGCAGCACCGGCTCGGCAACGGGCTGACCGTCGCCGTCGACCCGCTGCCCGGCGCGGAGTCGGTGGCGATCGGCCTCTACGGCATGGTCGGCTCGCGCTCCGAGCCCGAGCATCTGAACGGGCTCGCCCACGTCGTCGAGCATATGGTGTTCAAGGGCGCGGGATCGCGCGACACGCGCCAGTTCGCCGAGGCGATCGAGGACGTCGGCGGGGTGATGAACGCCTGGACCGCGCGCGACCAGACGGTGTTCTACGGCCGCACGTTGGCCAAGGACGCAAGCCTACTCATCGAGCTCATCGCCGACCTCATTCGCGCGCCGCACATGGAGGGCGAGCATCTCGAGCGCGAGAAGGCGGTGATCCTGTCCGAGCTCGGCGAGGTCGTCGATGCGCCCGACGACCTGGTGTACGATCATCTCTTCGAAGCGGCGTTCGACCAGCAGCCGCTCGGCCGCTCGGTGCTCGGCCGTGCCGAGACTCTGCGCGCGATCAGCCGCGACGATTGCCTCGCCTGGATTCGCGGCGAGCTGGTGCCGTCACGGCTGATCCTCGCCGCGAGCGGCAAGGTCGATCCCGACGCGATGCTCAAGCTCGCCGAGCGGCTGTTCGGCGACATGGAAGACTGGCCGGGAGTGCCGATCGGCCGCGCCGAGTTCACCGGCGGCGTCAGGAACGACCGCCGCGAATTCGAGCAGGCGCACTGGTGCCTGGGCCTACCCGGCTTTCCCGCCGCCGATGCGCGGCTGCCGGCGCTGACGGTGTTCGTCCAGGCGCTCGGCGGCGGCATGTCGTCGCGCCTGTTCCAGGAGCTGCGCGAGGAGCGCGGGCTGGCTTATTCGGTCAGTGCGTGGAGCCAGGCCTATGCCGACACCGGCATTGTGGCGCTGAGCTGCGCAGCTGATCGCAATCGCGCGGTCGAATCGATGCACGTGGCGCGCTCCGTCCTGGTCGACGCGGTCGAGGGTCTGAGCGAAGCCGAGGTGCAGCGCGCTCGCGCCCAAATCGTGGCGGGGCTGCTGATGAGCCTCGAGACCGCTCAAGGGCGCGCCGACCATATGGCGCGCTCGATCGAGGTGTTCGGCCGCATCCTCTCGCTCGAGGAATTGCTCGAGCAGGTGCGCGGGGTCGATGCGGCGGCGGCGCGCGCAGCCGGCGCGGCGGTGCTCGACGGCCGTGCCGCGATCGCCTCGGTCGGGGCGCAGCTCGCTCTGGCTGCATAGAACGCCTGCGTGAGCGATCTTCAGACGCTGGTCGCCGAGCCTTGGGCCGACTGGGGCCTGCTCGACTGCGGCAACGGCGAGAAGCTCGAGCGCTACGGCGGGTTCAAGGTGGTGCGCCCGGAACCGCAGGCGATGTGGGCGCCGGCGCACAGCGACTGGGACCCAGACGCGACATTCGTCCCCGGCTCGGACGAGGAGGGCGGCGGCCGCTGGGTGCAGCACCGTCCGGTGCCGCGGCACTGGGAGCTGGCGCGCGGGCCAGTGAAGTTCGCCGCGTCGCTGACGCCGTTCCGACACTTGGGCTTCTTCCCCGATATGGCACCCCAGTGGGACTGGATGCGCGACCGATGCGATGAGGCGGACGTGCTCAACCTGTTCGGCTACACCGGCGTCGGCACTTTGCTCCTCAGCGACGCTGGAGCGCGGCTGGTCCACGTCGATGCGTCGAAGAAGTCGGTCGAGCAGGGCAAGGAGAATGCGCGCCTGTCGGGCATGGCCGACCGCCCGATCCGCTGGATCGTCGACGATGCAGGCAAGTTCACCGCGCGCGAGGTGCGCCGCGGCCGGCGCTACGACGGAATCCTGCTCGACCCGCCCAAGTTCGGCCGCGGGCCGGGCGGCGAAGTGTGGCGGCTCGAGGAACATCTCGCGCCGCTGCTCGCCGACTGCCGGCGGCTGATGGACGAGAAGAGCCGCTTCCTCGTGCTCACCGTCTATGCAGTGCGGATGTCGGCGCTCGCCATCGGCGAGCTGGTCAGACAGACCTTCGCCGATCTCGGTGGAAGCGTGGAGATGGGCGAGATGGCCGTGCGCGAGGAGGCGCGGGGGCTGCTTCTTCCGACCGCGATCTTCGCGCGCTGGTCCCGGATCTAGGTCCGGGACGCGCGGATCGCGGCCGCGGCGACGAAGGGCGAGCCGGCAAGCAGCAGGATCGAGATCGCGGCTTCGAGCAGCAGTGCGTTCGCCGCCCCGAAGATCAGCAGCGGAACGGCTAGCGGTAGGAGAAGCAGGCCGGCCAACGAACCGGCGCGCGGGAGACCGGCGGTGACGGCAGCGACTGCCACGGCGAGGGCGGCAAGTCCGGGCGTTCCAATCGCAAGCGCGAGCTCGGTGCGAGCCAGGTCCTTGCCGCCCATCGCGAGCAGTGCAGAGGCTGGAAGTGCTGTGATGAGCAACAACGGCGCGAAGCTCAGCCAGTGGGCAATGATCTTGGCTAGGGCGACGCTCTCCTCGGCGACCCCACGGATGGCGAGTTGGTCGAGCACGCCGTCGGCGCGGTCGGGCTCGACCAGGCGCTCGATCGGCAGCAGCGCCGCCGTGAGCGCCGCAATCCATAAGATCCCCGACGCAATGCGCGACAGCAGCTTCGCGTCCGGACCGACGGCGAACGGCACCAGGGTCGCGATCAGCAAAAAAAAGGCGATTGGAAGCCATGTGCCGCCGCAGCCTCGGCGCATGTCACGGCCCATCAGCTTGGCGATCATGTGCCGAGCTCCAGGCGGCGCCAGACACCCGGAAGCGGTTGGTGGGATGCGGCGAGCACCGCGCCGCCCCGCTTGATGTGCGAGCCAATTACGGTCTCAAGCCGCCAAGCGCCATCCGCATCCAGGCCATTGAGAGGCTCGTCGAGCAACCAGACCGAGGCATCTGACCCGATCACTCGCGCAAGCGCGGCCTTGCGCGCTTGGCCCGTGGACAGCAGCCGGACAGGAACGCGTGCAAGATGCTCAATCCCCATGATTTCCAGCGCTCGATCCAAGGGATAATGGTCCAGCCATTGCCATAGCGCTTTCCGTAGGGTTCGCTCACGATCGAGCGCGAGATTGTCGTCGGCCAGCGCGAGCGGCGAGCGCTCGACTGTGCCGCGCTCGGCCTGGAGCAGCCCGGCGGCGAGGCGCAGCAGGCTCGACTTGCCGCTGCCGTTCGGACCGGTGACTTGGAGCGCGTCACCCGGCTGGAGCTCGAGGTCCAGGTTTTCGAATAGCAGTCGCCCGCCGCGCCGGAGCGCCACGCCCTCGAAGCGCAGCAGGCTGGTCACTCGGCGCTGTCCTCCAGCGCGTGGATGTCGTCGTCGGAAAAGCCGAAATGATGGCCGACCTCGTGGATTACGATGTGCGACACGATCTGCGCGAGGCTGAAGCGGGTCGACTGCCACTCGGCGAGGATCGGCCGCGAATAGAGGGTGATCCGCTCGGGCAGCGTGCCCGATTGCTGGACGCTCTGGTGGTTAAGCGGCACGCCCTCATAGAGGCCGCTGAGCTGCATCGGGTGCTTGAGGCCGAGGCGTGCCGCGGTGTCGGCATCGGCGACCGGTTCGATGCGCAGCACGATCTCGCCGAGGCTGTCGGCGAAGGGCGAGGGCAGGCGCTCGAGCGTCGCGCGGGCGATCGCCTCGATGTCGGCGCTGGTCGGCATTCTCCCGGCAAGGCGCTCGGCGGGTGTCATGGCGTTGGAACTAGGGACGCGCGTCAGACGCGGCAACCTTGCCGCATCGGCGGCCGATCTCTAGATGAGCCGCCTTCCAGGTGCTTTTTCTGGGTTATGCAGCCGTCCGGCTGCGCGCGGAGCGGTGGCCGAGTGGTCGAAGGCGCTCGCCTGGAAAGTGAGTATACGGCAAAACCGTATCGAGGGTTCGAATCCCTCCCGCTCCGCCACATCCTCACGCCCAAGCGTCTGGACAATCGCGCAAAAAAGCCGACACTTCTGGACCAGCTGCCGCGGGGGCGGCTTGGGGGAGTAAAGGCGTTGGAAAACGACTCCATCCGGGCGAGTGGCAACACC
>DATDDW010000303.1:0-3387 GCA_036523615.1 Sphingomicrobium sp. | reverse complement strand
ACCTTGTCGACCGGATCCTGATCTATCGCGCGCCGATCATCGTCGGCGAGGGCAAGAGCTCGTTCGGCTATATCGGCTTGGACGGCATCGCCGACGCGCACGGCCGCTGGCGCCTGGTCGACGAGCAGCGCCTCGGCGTTGACCGGCTCGAAGTTTACGAGCGCGTGCGCGCCGACTAAGCCGCCGCCATGTTCACCGGGATCGTCACTGATGTCGGCACCGTCAGGAGCGCCGAGCAACGCGGCGACCTGCGGCTCCAGATCGAGTGCGGCTATGACCTGGCGACGGTCGAGCTCGGGGCGTCGATTTGCTGCTCGGGCGTATGCCTGACCGTCGTCGACAAGGGTGACGACTGGTTCGCGGTCGATCTTTCCGGCGAGACGGTCGCGCGCACCGCGGCCGATCGCTGGCGCGAGGGCGCGAGGATCAACCTCGAGCGCTCGCTGCGCCTCGGCGACGAGCTTGGCGGCCATATCGTCACCGGTCATGTCGATGCGGTGGCCGAGGTCGTCGGCACCTGCGCCGAGGGCGATTCGACCCGGGTCGGGCTGTCGGTTCCCCGGGCCCTCGGACCAATGATTGCGCCGAAAGGCTCGATTGCGCTCGACGGCGTGTCGCTGACCGTCAACGACGTGCGCGAGGCGGAGGACGGGTCGACCCATTTCTCGGTCAACATCATCCCCCATACGGCGCAGCACACGACCCTCGCTGATTTGGAGCCGGGCCGACAACTCAATGTGGAGGTGGACGTCCTCGCCCGCTACATCGAACGGATGCTGGCCGCGCGTTCACAGTAGGAACACATCTGTTTCCTCTTTTCATCACACTGCGGTGTGATAAACAGCAGTAATGAGCACCAGCCTGATCGAGCGGCTCGAGGAGATCATCGCCACCGGCGAGGTCAGTCGCGCCGGCCTCGCCCGCGCCGCTGGGCTCCACCCCAATTCGCTGCGCAAGCTCGGCGCGCCTGACTGGAACCCGACCGCCGACACGCTTGGGCGCCTCGAACGGCTGATCCAGCGCGGAACGACCGACGTCCTCGTCGGCACCGAGGGGATTATCAACGAAGCGCGCAACGGCCGCATGTTCATCCTCGTCGACGATGAATCGCGCGAGAATGAGGGCGACCTCGTCGTTCCTGCGCAGATGGCGACGCCGGATGCGATCAACTTCATGGCGCGCCACGGCCGCGGCCTCATCTGCCTCGCGCTGACCAAGGATCGCGCCGAGCAGCTCGGCCTCGAGCCGATGACGCGCACCAACCGCAGCCGCAACGAGACCGCCTTCACCGTGTCGATCGAGGCGCGCGAAGGAATCACGACCGGCATCAGCGCCGCCGACCGCGCGCGCACCATCGCCGTGGCGATCGACGCGTCGAACGGGCCCGAAGCGATCGTTTCGCCGGGCCATGTCTTCCCTCTCGTCGCTCGCCCCGGCGGAGTCCTCGTCCGCGCCGGCCACACGGAGGCGGCGGTCGACGTCGCCCGCCTCGCCGGCCTCAACCCGAGCGGCGTCATCTGCGAGGTCATGCGCGAGGACGGATCAATGGCCCGCCTCGACGATTTGATGGATTTCGCCCGCGGCCATGGCCTCAAGATCGGCACGATCCGCGACCTCATCGCCTACCGGCTGAAGAAGGACCATCTGGTCGAGCGGGTCGCCTCGTGCCCGTTCGTCTCGGGCAGCGGCGCGCAGTGGCAGGCGCAGGTCTTCCGCGACAAGGCCAACGGCGAGGAGCAGCTCGCGCTCGTCTTCGGCACGCTCGACGCCGACCAACCGGTTCTCGTCCGCATGCACAGCCTTGACTTGTTCGCCGACGTCCTCGGCGAATCGGGGCCGAAGTCGGGCCTCCTCCAGGCGGCGATGCGGATGATCGAGGACGAAGGTTCGGGAGTGGTCGTCGCGCTGCACGCCGCGGCGCCCGGTTCGCTGTCGCGCTCGATCGACATTCGCGCCGGCCAGCCGGCCGAGATCGGCGACGCGGTGCGGGGCTACGGCACCGGTGCACAGATCCTCGCCGCGCTCGGCATCCACGACATGATCCTCTTGTCGAACACGCGCCATTCGCCGGTCGGCCTGTCGGGCTACGGCCTGGCGATCGTCGAAGAACGGCCGATCAAGGTCGCTTCCTGATGTCCACCTTCCTGCTCGTCGAAGCGCGCTTCTACCCCCACCTTAACGACATGCTCCTCGAAGGCGCCCGCGCAGCGATCGAGGGTGCCGGCCACAAGACGGAGACCCTGACCGTGCCCGGAGCGCTCGAGCTCCCTGGCGCGATCGCGCTCGCCGCGCGCAGCGGCCGTTTCTGCGCCTTCGTCGCTTTGGGCGTCGTGATCCGCGGCGAGACCTATCATTTCGAGATTGTGTCGAACGAGAGCGCCCGCGGCCTCATGGACCTGACGCTCCAGGGCTATGCGATCGGCAATGGCGTTCTCACCGTCGACAATGAGGAGCAGGCGCGCGTGCGCTGCGACCCACGGCTCGGCGACAAGGGAGGCGATGCGGCGCGTGCCGCGCTCGCGCTCTATGAGCTGAGAGACCAGTACGCCCCCTGACCGGCGATAAGCCCTGGTTATCGGCAGGCGCGGGATTTCCGCTGTCGTCCGGAGCGCAGCGCCCCTAGGTGGCAGGCCGATGGACCGCCACGCTTCGCACCCTTTCGCCTTCCCGGCTCTGTTCGTCGGCAGCTGCGCGCTCGCCTTCGGGCCGTGGCTGGTGCGCCTCTCGGGCGTCGGTCCGCTCGCGGCCGGCCTCTGGCGGATGGCGCTGGCACTGCCCTTCCTGTTCGTCATTGCGGGGCTGATCAAGCAGCCGGTCCACTGGCCGGGGCGCCGCCTCGCCGGGCTGATCGCGCTGGCCGGCTTCTTCTTTGCCGCCGACCTTGCGGCCTGGCACGCCGGCATCCGCTTGACCAAGCTCGGCAACGCGACCTTGTTCGGCAACAGCTCGAGCTTCGCCTTCGCAATTTGGGGACTATGGATGGCGCGGCGCACGCCTTCTGCGCTCCAGGCCGCCGCACTGCTGCTCGCCGCTTTGGGCGCCGCTTTGCTCATGGGGAGCAGCGCCGAGCTGTCGGCGCGCAACCTCGCCGGCGACCTGCTCGCGCTGTTCGCGGGGCTAATCTACACCGGCTACCTGATCTCGGTTCAGCGGGCGCGCGGCGCGATCCAGCCGCTGCCCTTGCTGTTCATCGCCAGCGCTTTCGGCGCGCTGATGCTGCTGCCCTTTTCGCTGCTGCTCGGGGAACGCTTCGTGCCCGCCGACTGGACCTGGGTGCTGCTGCTCGCCGTCGGCAGCCAGGTGATCGGCCAGGGACTGCTCGTCTATGCGATCGGCGCGCTGCCGCCGATTGTTGTCGGCCTGACCTTGCTCACCCAGCCGGCGATC
>DATDDW010000302.1:0-7992 GCA_036523615.1 Sphingomicrobium sp. | reverse complement strand
AGCTCGGCGTCGGCGATCTCACGCAGGCCCTCGCCCAGCTCCTTCGGCACCGGCCTAAGCTGCGGCCGCTCGGGCTTGGGCGGCTGCGCCGGCGGCTTGCCCTGGCGGAAGATCACCCGGTCGATCGCGGCATAGCCGAAGAAGCGGTTGACCCGCTCGACGATCAGCGGCGTCAAATGCTGGATCAGCGGCGCGTGCGCGCCTTCGACCAGCAAGGTGAGGGCACCTCCGGCTTTCCTGCCCTGCGGAAAACGGATCGATTCGGGCGAGGACACGCGGGCGTAGCGCTCGCCCACGATTTCGGCCCAGCGGCTGACGATCGAGCTTTGGACGAAGCCGAAACGCTTGAACGACTGGCCGCCGACGTCGCCGAGCAGCTCGCCGGCCGAGCGGGCGCGGCAGCTGCGTCGCGATTCTTCTTCGTTCCTCTTCGCCATCGCTCTGGAGCATGCCATAGCCACATCGTGACCGCCAACGCCGCAAAGTGTCTGATCCAACATTATGTGGATAACTACCGGCGCCTGCCATGGCGAGCGCCGCCGGGCGAGGGACCACCCGATCCCTATCGCGTGTGGCTGAGCGAAATCATGCTGCAGCAGACCACCGTCGCGACCATCATTCCGCGGTTCGAACGCTTCTTGGAGCGCTGGCCGACGTTCGCGGCGTTGGCGCGGGCGAGTGATGCGGACATCCTCAGCGAGTGGGCGGGGCTCGGCTATTATGCGCGGGCCCGCAACCTGATCGCCTGCGCCCGGGAGGTGGCGAAGCGCGGCGGCTTCCCAACGACGGCTGCCGAACTGCGTCAGCTGCCCGGCATCGGCGCCTACACCTCGGCGGCGATCGCTGCGATCGCCTTCGACGAGCGCGTCGCCGCGATCGACACGAACGTCGAGCGGGTCATCGCTCGCCTCTACGGCTTCAAAACGCCGCGCCGCGCCGAAATCGAGAAGCTCGCGCTCGAGATGATGCCCGAGGACCGGCCGGGCGACTTCACCCAGGCGATGATGGACCTCGGCGCGACGATCTGCCGTCCCAAAGCGCCGCGTTGCGCGCAGTGCCCGCTGCAGAGCGCTTGCCTCGCCTTCGCCAGCGGCGAGCCGGCAGCCTTCCCGCACCCGCGCCGCCCCGGCCCACGGCCGCACAAATACGGCGTCGCTTACTGGATCGAGCGTGACTGCCACGTCTGGCTGGTGCGCCGGCCGGCAAAAGGCCTGCTCGGCGGAATGGCGGCGCTTCCCGGCAGCGGGTGGAGCGATGAAGCGCTGCCCATCGACGGCTTCGGCAGCGTGCGCCATGTCTTCACCCATTTCTCGCTCGACCTCATTGTCGCCGCGCGTTCCGAACCGATCGGCGAGGGCTGGTGGCAGCCGCTCGATCAGCTTGCCCAAGCCGGGCTCCCGACGCTTTACCGCCGTGCCGCCGAACTTGCGCTCGCTGCCCGCGACGAGCCCCGGCGCGCCGCTTGATGAAGCGCAATCCGCCCCTTAAAGGCGGCGCAAATCCATTCGCCTCGCGCTCCGAGACAACAGGGAAACTCCATGGACGATCGCTTCAACACCATCGCCGGCTGGGTGCTGTTTGCGGGGATCGTCGCCCTGGGCTCTTCGATCATTGCCGGCGAGCTGCTGCACAGCGAGCGGCCGAAGACGATGGGTTATCCGATCGCCGGCGTGGCCGAGGAAGGTGAAGGCGGAGCCACCGCGGCGCCGCCGATCGAGGCGCGCCTAGCCACCGCCGACCCGGCCAAGGGGCAGCAGACCTTCAACAAGTGCATGGCCTGCCACAATGCCGACAAAGGCGGCCCGAACCAGCTCGGCCCCAATCTCTGGGGCGTGGTGGGTGAGCCGATCGGCCAGGGCAAGGGCTTCGCCTTCTCCGACGCCTTGGCCAAGAAGGGCGGCAACTGGGATTGGCACAGCCTCGATGAATGGCTGACCAGCCCGCGCGCCTTCGCTCCGGGCACCAAGATGACGTTCGCCGGCCTCGGCGATCCGCAGGACCGCGCGAACGTGATCGCTTTCTTGAACCAGCATAGCGATTCGCCCAAGCCGCTGCCGGCGGCTCCGGCGGCGAGCGCTCAGGCGCCGGCGGCCGCTGGCACCGCCCCGGGAACGGGCCCCAACAACGGCCCGCAGACCGCGGCGAAGCAGCCAGTGCTTAATGAGCAGCAGGCCGGCACGAACCCCAAAAACACCGGCGGCGAAGGCGCTCCCAAGGTCAGCGGACCGGCCAGCGTCGCGACCAAGAAGCCCGGCGGCTGATCCTTTATTCCGGTGGCCCCGTTTGCTCGTGCGGCGGCACCGGCTGCTCGGCATAGAAATCCATCACAAACCGCCACGCCTCGTGCGCGTCCTCACTCCAGTGGATGAGGTCGAGGTCGTGCGGTGAAATCACGCCTTCTTCGACCATGGCGCCGAAGTTGATCACCTTGTTCCAATAGTCGCGCCCGAACAGGAGGATCGGCAGCGGCCGCACCTTGCCCGTCTGGACCAGCGTCAAGAGCTCGAACAGTTCGTCGAAGGTGCCGTAGCCGCCGGGGAAGACGGCGACCGCGCGGGCGCGCAGCAGGAAATGCATCTTCCTCAGCGCGAAATAGTGGAATTGGAAGCTGAGGTCCGGCGTGACGTAGCGGTTCGGCAGCTGCTCGTGCGGCAGCACGATGTTGAGCCCGATCGTGTCCTGGCCCTCGTCCGCGGCGCCGCGGTTTGCCGCCTCCATGAACGACGGCCCGCCGCCCGAGCAGACCACGAAGTGGCGCTTGCCCTCCTCGTCGGTGCTGCAGCGGCTGGCGAGCCGCGCCAGCTCCCGCGCCACGTCATAATAGGGCGACTTGGCCTTCAGGCGCTCCGCGATCGCCTGCTGTTCGTCGTTCGTCGCCGCCTCGATCAGCGCGTCGGCCATGTCCGGCGCGGGCACTCGCGCGGAGCCGTAGAAGACGAAGGTCGAGCCGATATTCGCCTCGTTGAGCAGCAGCTCGGGCTTGAGCAATTCGAGCTGGAATCGGACCGGTCGCAGGTCCTCGCGCAGCAGGAAGTCCATGTCCTGGAAGGCGAGCTTGTACGACGGGCTCTCGGTCTGCGGGATCGAAGGCACGTGCTCGGCCGCGCGCGCATCGACCTTGGACGTAGGGAAGATGCGCTTGGGCGGGCGCGGCCGGTCGTTCATGCCAGCCGACTAGCGGCAAATCATGACAGCGTCACGCCGCCGCCGAAGCCGCCCTCCGCCCGCCCCAGTCGATCCGCCGCGTCGCGTACATCACTCCCGCAAGTGCGGCGAAGAGCAGCAGCGAGCCGATGAGCAGCGAGTAAGCCTCGAGGCTCAGCAGGATGTAGAGCACGGCGTAGAGGCCAACGAGCAGTCCGCCGATCAACGCGGCGCGGCGCCAGCTGCCGAGCACCGCCGCCGAATAAGCGGTGTTGAGCCCGGCGATCGCGGCCGAGGCGAGGATGTAGGCCGGCGTGAACCCGATCACTTCGGCGAAGGCGAGGAGCAGGACGAAGAACAGGATCAGCGCCGCGCCCATCAGCAGATATTCGACGGCCGATACGGCAACGCCGCCGATGATGTCGAACATCAGCAGCGCGAGGAAGGTGAAGCCGATGAACAGGAAGCCGTACTTGGTGGCGCGGTTGACCTGCGAATAGAGATCGACCGGCTGGATCAGGCTGATCGACGCCGCCTGGGCGCCCTCGTCGGCTGCCGGCGCAGCGGCGACCGAGCTGGAGCTCGGCGCGGGCACTTTGTCGACGAGGTTTGCGGATCCCGGATCGGCGGTGCTGACGAGTGCGCGGCCGAGCGCCAGGTTGCCGACGCGGTACGTCGCGTTGAAGCCGTTGCCGCCGACGGTACGCCCGTCGGGCAGGAAGTCGCCGCCGAAGCTCGGGCTGGTCCAGCTCGACCTGACGGTCCAGCGCGTGTCGCCGGCCTGCGGCGCCAGGCTCAGTGACGCATTGCCGCGGAAATCGTAAGCAAAGTCGACCACGAGCGGCTGGGCGTTAAGGCCGGTCGCATCGACCCAGGCGAAGAAGCCGCGGCCGCCGCTGCTTCCGCCGCCCGGCAGCATCCGCAACGCGCGGCCGTTGGCGTTCACCCGTGGGTTGGCGCCGAGCCCGCGCGGGTCGCTGAGCCCGAAGCGAAGCTCGGCGCGGCTCATGTCCATCTGCGCCAGGTCGACTCCGCTGCGGGCAAGATCGAGCGGAAGCGCGAAGCGCGCCTTGCCTGTGACCGCGGCATTGTAGACCACCGCCTCATAGATCGAGCGCTTCCGCACGTCGGGCTTGAGCTCGGTCGAAAGCTCGACCGCCTCGGGCGCCAGCGTCAGTTCCTTCGTCACCTGGCTGGTGCGAGTGACGCTTTGCCCGTTCTGCACGACCGTCTCGGTGGCGTTCGCCTGATAAGGGATGACCAGCACCGGCCCCGCCATCACCTGCGGGCCGCCCCAGCCGGCGGTGATCGAGTTGGTCGCTTCCTGCTGCTGCGACTGGCGGTCGTAGACCAGCAGCCAGATCGAGAAGAGCGGAATGGTCAGCGCGGCGGCCACTACGATGGCCAGGAACAGCTTGAAACCGGGTGTGCGGGTATGTTCCTCGAGCGCCATTTGGAGACCTCCGATATGCCACTAAAACTCAACTCGTCTACAAAAATGCACGGTTCGTCGTCAAGTTCCGCAGAAATCCGGGCACAGCAGTGACACTTGACCCCCCGCCGCGAGAGGCCATTTCCCTGCCATGATCGACGTCCGCAAATTCGATTCGCTCGGCCACGCCGACCACGGCTGGCTCGATGCGCGCCACCATTTTTCCTTCGCCAATTACCACGACCCCAAGCGCATGGGCTGGGGCCGGATTCGGGTCTGGAACGACGACCGGATTGCGGCGAAAAGCGGCTTCCCGCCCCACCCGCACCGCGACATGGAGATCGTGACCTACGTGAGGACGGGCGCGATCACCCACCAGGACTCGATGGGCAACAAGGGGCGCACCGCGGCCGGCGACGTCCAGGTGATGAGCGCCGGGACTGGGGTCGTCCACGCCGAATATAATCTCGAGGACGAGCAGACGACCCTGTTCCAAATCTGGATCGAGACCGATAAGCCGTCGGCGAGCCCAAGCTGGGGCGCGATGCCCTTCCCCAAGGAGTCGCGCAGCGGCGCTTTCCAGCTGCTCGCCAGCGGCGACAGCAGCGACGGCGTGCTCACCATCAACGCCGATGCGCGGGTGCTCGGAGCGACGGCGAAAGCCGGCGAGTCAATCGCCATCGAGGCCGATCCCGAACGGCACCTCTACCTGGTCCCGAGCGGCCGCGTGCGGGTGAACGGCGTAGAAGCCGCCGCTCGCGACGGAATTGCCGTCACCGGCGAGCAGCGGATCGAGATCGTCGCCGACGAGGACGCCGAGCTGGTGCTGGTCGACGCCCGTTAAATCGTCCCGGTTTCGGCGGGGTTCATGCACACTGTGCTTGAAAGCCACCCAAACGGCGGGCATGTGCCTGACAGGGCGCGGGAAAATGGCGCCCGCTCAGGACACGAACGGGAGCAGATGAGGGCGGGGTTGCGCTTGGCTGGAGCATTGGTCGCGGGGGCGCTTGCGCTGGCCCCAACGGTTGCGCTCGCCCAGGCCGCGCCCACCACGAACACGCCCGCGACCGACGCGATCGGGCCGCGCGAGCTGCAGAACTTCAGCCTGAACGGTACGGTCACACGCCCCGCCGACCAGGCGCCCGCACCAGCGACCCGACGCACCCCGGCGCCACGGCCGTCGCGCAGCGAAGCCCAAACGAACGCGCCGCCCGCTTCTGCGCCTGCAGCCGCGCCGCCGACCAGCAGCGTCGCTGCCGCGGCGCTCGAGCAGCCGAACCGCAGCGCAGTCGCGGCGAACGCGGCGCCGGCGCCGCAGCGCATGCGCGAGCCGCTGCGCCAGTCGGCGCCCGCCGCCTCGGTGACCGTCGCGCTGCCCCATCTCGATTCCACTGCCGGGCAGAGCAGCGCCGATGCCGGCTCGGCAACGCCGTCCGCCACTCCGGCAGCGGCGCCGGAGCCGGAGGCGGCGGGAACTCTCGCGCCCGAGCACAAGCTTTCGCTCCTGCCGTGGCTGCTGGCGGCGATGGCGCTCGGCGCCGGCGGCGCCTTCCTGTTCTGGCGCAACCGCTCCCGCCCGGCATTCGCCGGAGGGCCGCAGATCGACGCCTTCGTGGCGCCCGAGCCCGCGCCTGCTCCGCGTCCGGCGCCCGCACCGGCACCGGCTCCGCCGAAGGCGCCCTCGATGCCCGGTGTCGTTTCGGCGAGGCTGCGGCCGTGGATCGACATCGGCTTCAATCCCCTGCGCTGCGTGCTCGACGAGGAGCGAGTGACGATCGATTTCGAGATCGAGTTGTTCAATTCGGGCACTGCTCCGGCGCAGGCGGTGCTGGTCGAAGCGAGCCTGTTCAACGCCGGACCGGCGCAGGATCAGGAGATCGGCGCCTTCTTCGCCAATCCCGTCGGCGAAGGCGAGCGCATCGCGGTCATACCTCCGCTCAAACGCATTACGCTAAAGACGCAGGTCGCTTGCGAGCGCGAGCGGCTCCAGTCCTACGAGCTCGGCGGCAAGCAGGTCTTCGTGCCCCTGATCGGCTTCAACGCCCTCTATCGCTGGAGCGGCGGCGAAGGGCAGACCTCACTCAGCTTCCTTCTCGGCCGCGACACGAAGGGCGAGAAGCTGGCGCCGTTCCGGCTCGACCTCGGGCCGCGGCTGTTCCGCGGCGTCGCCGCGCACCTGCTGCCGACGCGCAAGCGCACTTAAGCGCTAAAGCACGCTCGAATTATAGCTGTGCCAGGCGAGCACGGCGGCGGCGCCGCGATACGGCCGCCACTTCTCGGCGAGCTCACGCAGCTGCTTCTCGCTCGGCTTGTCCTTGAGGCCCATCAGCCGGCCAAGCTCGACCAGCACCGCGAGATCGCCCGCCGGGAAAACGTCGGCACGACCTTCGGCGAACAACAAATAGATTTCCGCCGACCAGCGGCCGATGCCCTTGATCTTCGTGAGCAGCGCGATCGCTTCCTCATCGTCCTTGGGCAAATTGTCGAGGTCGAGCTCGCCCGAGATGACCAGCTCGGCAAGGCTGCGGATGTACCCCGCTTTCTGGCGCGAGATGCCCGCCACGCGAAGCTCTTCATCGCTCGCCGCGAGCAGCAGCTGGAGGTCGGGCGGCGAGCCGAACGCGGCTTCGAGCTTGGCCCACATCGATCGCGCCGCGGCGACGCTCACCTGCTGGCCAACAATCGTGCGCAGCAGCGTGGTTGCCCCAGGCTCGCTCTTGCGCGGCCCCGGCATGCCGTGCCGCTCTATGACGCCCGCAAACGCCGGCTCGCGCTTGGCCAGCGCCTCGACATGCTTCTTGATGCTGCTCGCCGTGCGGACCATCAGGCGGTGCTCGCCGCATAGAGTGCGACGGCAGCGGCGTTCGACACATTGAGGCTTTCGACCGCCGACGAGATCGGCAGCCGCGCCAGTGCGTCGCAATGCTCGCGCGTGTTGAGCCTCAGGCCCGGCCCCTCGGCGCCGAGCACCAGGGCCACGCGCTTGGGTCCGAGAGCCTCCTTGAGCTCAGTCTCGGCGTCGCCCGCGAGGCCGATACGCCAGAAGCCGGCCTCGGCAATGTCCTCCAGCGCCCGGGCGAGATTGACCACGCGCGCCCACGGCACCCGCTCCAGCGCGCCTGAAGCGGCTTTCGCCAGCACGCCGCTTTCGGCCGGCGAATGGCGGTCCTGCGTAACGATCCCGATCGCTCCAAACGCTGCCGCGGATCGCAAAATCGCGCCCACATTGTGCGGATCCGTGACCTGATCGAGCACCAAAAGGACCGCTTTCTCGGGAGCATTGGCGAGCAAACCGTCGAGCCAATGGTCGTCCAGCGCCTCGACCTCGATCACCACCCCCTGGTGCGGCGCATCGTGCGGCACCAGCCGCCCAAGGTCCGCAACATCGGCGAGCGTTACCGATAACTCCTTCGGAA
>DATDDW010000301.1:0-5383 GCA_036523615.1 Sphingomicrobium sp. | reverse complement strand
GACATGCAATGGCCGATGCAATTCGATATTTCGGTCGGCGTGCAGAAGGACGACCAGAAGCTGCTGAAGGAGATCGACCGCATCCTGATCCACCGGTCGGCCGACATCCGCCGATTGCTCGCCAGCTATCACGTGCCGGTGGTGGAGCCGCAATGAGCACGCGGACGGTCAACACGGCGCAGATCATCACCGGCACCGCGGCCGGCCTCGCTCTGCTCTATTTCCTGCGCACGATCCTCATTCCGCTGGTGATCGCCTTCGTGCTCGCCGTGCTGGTCAATGCGCTCGTCCGGTGGATCCAGCGCCTGTGGCCGCGGGCGCCGTTCTGGACGGTGTCGATCCTCACCGGCCTCATCGTGATCTTCCTTGCCGCCGGGGGGATTTTCGTGATGGCGCAGGGGGCGGTGCAGATGGTCGCCCAGGGGCCCGCGCTCGTCTCGAAGCTCGAGCAGATCGTGCAGAGCACCGGCCGCTCGATGGGTCTCAGGGAGCCGGTCCACCTCACCACCATCATCGGCAGCGTCAGCATTCCCGAGATCGCCGGCTCGCTGCTTTCAGGTCTCCAAGGCCTGGCGTCGGGAGTGCTGCTGATCATCGTCTATTTCGGCTTCATTCTCGCCGGGCAGCAGCGCATCGGCCGCAAGATCGACGCGGTTGCCGGAGCGAGCGAGAGCAGCCGCGCGGTCAAGGACGTGGTCGCCCGCATCGCCGCCGACATCCGCACCTACGTCTGGGTGCAGACCGTCACCGGCGCGATCCTCACCGCCTCGGCAGCGCTGATCATGCTCATCGTCGGCCTCCACAACGTCCTGTTCTGGAGCGTGATCTTCTTCCTTCTAACCTTCATCCCCAACATCGGCGTGACTGTGGGGTCGATCGCGCCGAGCCTGTTCGCACTGATCCAGTTTCCGACGCCGTGGCAGGCGCTGGTCATCTTCGGCGCGATTCAGATCGTCGCGACGGTGGTCGGCAACTTGATCTATCCGCGGCTCCAGGCCGAGACGCAGAATATCGACCCGGTCGCGACGATCCTGTCGCTCGCCTTCTGGACGTTCCTGTGGGGACTGCCCGGAGCGTTCCTTGCCGTGCCGCTGACGCTCATGCTGATGATGGTCTTCGCCCAGTTCGAGAGCACGACCTGGATCGCAGCGATGCTGTCGAACGACGGCAAGCCGCGCTTCCGCAAGAAGCGCTGAAGCGGCCGCCAGGGCCGCTCAGCGACCCGTCCAAGTCGTTGATTTAGCTGGTGGAGCTGAGGGGAATCGAACCCCTGACCTCTGCAGTGCGATTGCAGCGCTCTCCCATCTGAGCTACAGCCCCGCGCCTCCAGCTGAGCCCGCAAGAGGTCGTCGACCTGGCCGCGGGCGAGCGCTCCCCTAGCCGCTTGCTGGCCCCCTTGCAATCGCCTGTCCCGCCACAGCTTCGGCCCGCCGATTTGGCTGCCGCAGCCTGTGGCCAGCGAGGAACGGCCGTCGAGCCATGTTCGTTTTCTCCACCGAACGACCGGTTAACCGCCGGCGCTGCTTTTCAACCGTGGAGGAGGAACATGGCATACGACCGCTACGACACGCGGAACACACCGCGTGATGAACGATCGCGATGGTCGGACGACCGCTTCGAAGATCGGGATTGGGGCCGTGAGAACCACGGCCAGCACAGCCGCGGCGAGAACCGCGGCTTTTTCGAACGTGCCGGCGACGAAATCGCCTCCTGGTTCGGTGACGACGACGCCGAGCGCCGACGGCGCCAGAACCGGACCAACGAAGGCCAGGGAACGTGGACGAGCAGCCGCGACCGGGACCATAATCGCGGCTCGAGCGGCGATTGGGAACGCGACCGCCGATGGACGCACGAACGGGGCCAGGATCGGGGGTTCAGCGACCGCGGCTGGGAGCGCTCGGGCGGACGGGGTTATTCGGCGAGCGAGCGCGACCACAACCCGAGGTGGCGCGATGAATCTCGCGGCTCGGGCGACTTCGAGCGCAGCCTCCAGCATGAGCAGGACCGCGACTATCGCCCGGTAACTGGCGATTATGGCCGCGGCGGCCATGAATCGGAGCAGTTCTTCGCCGCCAGCGGCGTAGGCCGCGGGCAGCGCGCGATCGGCGACGAAGATCGGTTTGCGCGAAGCCACGAGCGCGAGGAACACCGCCGGGGCAACTTCAGCGGTTCAAGCCAATCGCGCGACTTCGATCCGCACTATCACTCGTGGCGGCAGCGCCACATGAGCGAGCTCGACCGCGACTATGACGACTATCGCCGCGAAAACAGCTCGCGCTTCGAGAACGACTTCACCAGCTGGCGCGAACGGCGGATGCAGAAGCGCGGACTGCTGCGCGACATCCGCGAACATATGGATGTGGTCGGCAAGGACGATAAGCACGTCGGCACGATTGACCGCGTCGCCGGCGCCCGCATCATCCTGACCAAGTCGGACCCGGAAAGCGGCGGAGTACATCATTCGCTCAGCTGCTCCGACATCGACCGCATCGAAGGCGACCGCGTGATCCTTGACACCACGGCCGAGGAAGCGCGCCAGCGCTGGCGCGACGAAAGCCGCGGCCGCGCGCTGTTCGAGCGCGAGGACCGCGGAGAGATGGGCCCGCGGGTGCTCGATCGGAGCTTCGAAGGCACCTATCGCTAACGCGGTAGCGAGCTGAGCCTCCACCGCGGGAGGCTCCACCAGACCCGGCGGTGCCGTCCCCTTCACCGCCGGGTCTTTTTTGCACCATCGGCCGCGCCTATGCGGCGGAAAAAGGGAGGCACCAAATGGCCCGCGCCTGGCACCTGAAAAGCCGTCCCAAAGGCACTCCGACGCGCAAGAATTTCGAGCTTGCCGAGGTTGAACTGCCGCCGCTCGGCGAGGACATGATCCACGTCCGCAACCGCTGGATCTCGGTCGATCCCTACATGCGCGGGCGGATGAACGACACCAAGAGCTACATCCCGCCGTTCGCCCTGAGCGAGCCGATGGAGGGCGGCGCGATCGGCGAGGTGGTCGAAAGCAAGGCCGAAGGCTTCGCGAGCGGCGATCTCGTCCAGCATTTCGCGGGCTGGCGCGACGAAGCGGTGATCCCGGCGCGCGCTGCGACCAAATTGCCCGAACTGCGCGCCGACCCGGAACGCTTCCTGGGCGTCCTCGGGATCACCGGCGCCACCGCCTATTTCGGCCTGCTAGACGTCGCGAGCGCCAAGGCCGGCGACGTCGTGTTCGTGTCGGCTGCCGCGGGCGCGGTCGGCTCGACCGTGGTGCAGATCGCCAAGGCCAAGGGCATGACGGTGATCGGCTCCGCCGGCGGCCAGGAGAAGTGCGATTTCGTCCGCTCGCTCGGCGCCGACCAGGCGATCGACTACAAGGCCGCGCCGGTCCTCAAGAGCCTTGCCGCCGCCGCGCCGGACGGCATCGACGTCTATTTCGACAATGTCGGCGGCGATCATCTCGATGCCGCGCTGGCCTGCGCCCGCCGCAATGCGCGCTTCGCGATCTGCGGGATGATCGAAGCCTATAACCGGACCACGCCCGAATGCTTCCGCTTCATGCTCCGGATCATCGCCATGCGCATCCGGCTGCAGGGTTTCATCGTCTCCGATTATCTGCCGCGGATGCCTGAATTTTACGCCGAAATGGGCCCGTGGGTCAGGGACGGCACAGTGAAGCCGCAGGAGACGGTCGTCGATGGCCTCGAGAATGCGCCTGACGCCTTCCTCGGCCTCTTCGAAGGCGCGAACACCGGCAAGATGCTCGTCCGGCTTTAGCTAGAGCGACTTGCAGGCCTCGGGCTTGCCCGACTGGAAGCCCGTGCGAAGCGCGTTCATGCGCTGCGCCGAGGTGCCGTGGGTGAAGCTGTCGGGAACGACGCGGCCCTGGGACTGGCGCTGCAACGTGTCGTCACCGATCGCCTCGGCGGCGCGCATCCCCTCTTCAAAGTCGCCGGGCTCCATCACCGACTGGCCTTCGGGAGTCTTGGCGTTGGCCGCCCACACCCCGGCGTAGCAGTCGGCCTGGAGCTCGACCTTGACCTGGATCGCATTGCCTTCGGTCTGGCTCGCGCGCGCCTGTAAGTTATGCGCCTGACCAAGGGTCCCCATCAGGTCCTGGACATGGTGGCCGACCTCGTGCGCGATCACATAGGCCATGGCGAAGTCGCCCGGCGCCTGGAAGCGGCTCGACAGCTCCTTGAAAAACTCCGTATCCAAATAGATGCGCTGGTCGTCGGGGCAATAAAACGGGCCCATCGCCGACTGCGCCGCGCCGCAGCCCGACTGGTCGGATTCGGAATAGAAGACGAGCTTGGTCGGCGTGTACTGTACGCCCGCGGGCTGGAGGAGCTTGGACCACGTGTCCTCGGTCGAAGCCAGCACCTGCAGCGTGAAATGCTTGGTATTCGGGTCGAGCGTGCTCTTTCCGGCAGGAGCGCCGACCTGCTGCGATGAGGGCGCGACCCCGCCCCCGCCGCCGAGGCCGCCCAGCCCGCCGAGCGAGCTGAGGAGGAAATAGCCGAGGACCAACACCACCACGCCGCCGAGGCCGAAGCGGCTCATTACCAGCGGGATCAGACAGCCGAGCGCGTTGCCGCCCCCTCCGCCGAAGCCGAACCCGCCGCCGCCGCGGCCGGTATCATCGATAAAATTCCCGCTCTCGCGCTCGTCGCCGAACCGCATCACCTGGTCTCCTCGGTCGCCCAATGCGCAGGGGACGGCCGCGGTTGCAATTGCCACGCCAGCCGCCATTGCGGGCGCATGATTCTTCAAGGCAAGGTTGCACTCGTCACCGGCTCGACCTCGGGCATCGGCCTCGCCATCGCCAAGGCACTCGCCGCCGAAGGCGCGCGGGTGATGGTCAACGGATTCGGCGAGAATGCGAAGATCGAGGAGATCTGCGAAGATCTCGGCGCGATCCACGACGGCGCGGACATGTCCAAGCCGGAGCAGATCGAGGCGATGATGAGGCGCTGCGCCGAGAAGCTCGGGCCTGTCGACGTGCTCGTCAACAATGCCGGGATCCAGCACGTCTCGCCGGTCGAGAACTTCCCGCCCGAGAAATGGGACGGGATCATTGCGATCAATCTTTCGGCGGCGTTCCACACGACGCGGCTCGCCGTTCCGGCGATGAAGAAGAATGGCTGGGGCCGGATCATCAACACGGCGAGCGCCCACAGCCTCGTCGCGTCGCCCAACAAGAGTGCCTATGTCGCCGCCAAGCACGGCATCACGGGGCTCACGAAGACGGTCGCCCTCGAGACTGCCCGCGACGGCATCACCGTCAACTGCATCTCGCCGGGTTATGTGTGGACGCCGCTCGTCGAGAAGCAGATTCCCGACACGATGGCGACGCGCGGCCTGACGCGCGAGCAGGTAATCAACGATGTGCTGCTCGCCGCGC
>DATDDW010000300.1:0-2831 GCA_036523615.1 Sphingomicrobium sp. | reverse complement strand
TTCTTCACCACCAAGGAGGTGGGCAAGGGCACCGGGCTCGGGCTCAGCATGGTCTATGGGATGGCGCGCCAGTCAGGCGGCACCGCGCGGATCCGCAGCACTCCGGGCGAAGGCACGGCGGTGAGCCTGCTGTTCCGCAAGGCCGATCATGCCGCGGCCGAAGTCGCGCACCGCGAAGATGAGCCGGTCGCGGCCGGCACCGACGAGCCGTTCTCGATCCTGGTGATCGACGACGACCCCGACATTCGCGGGTTCATCGTCGCCGCGCTCGAGGAGCAGGGCTATGACGTCCGCGACGCGAGCGACGGGCGTAAGGGACTGGCCGCGCTGGAACGCAAGAAGGCGGACCTGGTCGTGCTCGATTTCATCATGCCGGGGCTTTCGGGCGCCGAAGTCGCGCAGCGAATCCGCGAGCGCACCCCGGAGCAACCGATCCTGTTCGTCTCGGGCTACAGCGAGACCGAAGCGGTCAAGCGCACCGCCCCCGACACGCCGCTGCTGGCCAAACCGTTCCGCGCCGACGCGCTGACCAAGGCGGTGCGCAGCGCGCTGACGCCCGCCAGCTGAACAGCCGCGCGGCTCGCGCGTTTAGCCGTTCGTGACCGGATTGTTGCTCATGCTCGCCGCAGCCGCGGCTCATCCGACGCCCACCCCGGCGGCGCTAGACCTGTTCCAGCAGGACTGGGTGCTGATGAACTGGGCGCTCAAATATTACGACAGTGACCGCGACATCCTGCTCGAACCGAATGAAGCGGCAGCGGCCGCGGCCGAGTTCCGCAAGATTGCCGACGCCAATAGCGACGGGCGAGTGACGCCCGAGGAATATCGCGCCGCGCGCGCCTTCATCCTCGCCCGCTACTAAGCCTCAAGCGACCAGGCGGTAACCGACGCCGGGCTCGTTGACGATCAGCTGCGGCTGTGACGGCTGCTCTTCCAGCTTCTGGCGAAGCGCGCGGATGGCGACGCGCAGATAGTCGGTCTGGCTTTCCTGCGCCGGCCCCCAGACCGTGCGCAGCAGATGCGCGTGGCTCAGAACGCGGCCGCGATGTTTCGCCAGCTCGGCGAGCACTGCATATTCCTTGGGCGTCAAATGCACGTCCTCGCCATCCTTGAAGACGCGCCGGTTGAAGAGGTCGATGCTGAGACCCAGCGCTTCGATCGGCCGCTCGTTGCGATCCTCGCCAAGCTCGAGCAGGTTGGCGAGGTAACGGTCGAGCTTCGAGGTTTGCGCGCCGATCTGCGACACCAGCTGCCGGTCGCCCGCGCCGGTCCGCTTCAGTTCGCGGACCGCGGCCCCGATTTCGGTCAGGCGCGGCCGCAAATCTTCGCCGATGGAGGAAAGCAGAGCCGCGCGCAGCCGGTCGCGCTCGCGCGTCGTCGCGAACTCGCGAGCCTCACCTTCGAACCGCGACCGATCGAGCGCCAGCGCGACCTGGTCGAGAAGATTGGTGACGAGCGGCAGCTGTTCCTCGCTGACCGCAGGCATCCCATCGTCGCGAGCCAAACCTGCTGCGGCCAGCGAGGGCGCGCCCGAGCCTATCGGATAGAAGGCCCACTCGGCCGGCTGCACGCGTGTGGAGCCGCGCCCGGCGACTTGCGAGGTTTCGATGGCGAGCACCGCGGCGGCCACATCGCTGGGCGTGAGTTTGTTGCCCGCGGGAGCCTCGGCAATGACGTGCGGCGTGGGCGACGCGACGACGACGAGCGCGTTGCAGTCGAACAGCCGGCGAAGCTCCTCGCAGGTCACCTGAGCGATGTCCTCCTCCGAACTGCACGAGAGCAGGCGGCGGGCGAATCCGGCGATCACCGCGTTGCGCGCGGCGTGGGCGTCGGCGATCCGGGCCTGCTTCCGGATGCCGGCCGCGAGCCGACCGGTCACCAGCGCGACGACCAGCAGGATGGCGACGGTCACCAGATCCTCGAAACGGTCGATGCGCAGCGTGTGCACCGGCGCGGTGAAGAAGAAGTTGTAGGCCAGCGCAGCGGTGACGCCGGCGACGAGCCCGGGACCCAGCCCCCACAGCGCCGCCGCGCCGAGCACGGCGGGCAGGTAGATCATGTCGACCGGCCCCGAGCCCCAGCGCGGCGCTATCCACAGCCCGACCAGGCTCGACACCGCCACCATGGCCAGCGCGCCGGCATAGCCGCGCACCGACTCGGCGATGCCGCCGACCGTCGGCCGCAAGGTGGGTGGTGCGGGACTCATGCGCAGTAAAGTGCGCCCAGCGCCGCTTCGCGTCGAGAGGGTTGAGCGCGAGCTTAATGCCCTTTCCCCTTAGGTGAGATAGCGAATCCACATGGAATCTTTATGCGCGGCACGCCCACATCCGCGGGCATGAACGACGTGACTGCCGACAATCTGCTGCCGGCCGAACAGCAGAGCGAGAGCCATGCTCCGCGTGAATCGCTGCCCAAGCTGATGCTCGGCGCGGTCGGCGTCGTCTACGGCGACATCGGCACCTCGCCGCTGTACGCGATGCAGGAAAGCTTCCTGGGGCCGCATCCGCTGTCGGTCGACGCCCTGCACATCTATGGCGTGCTCAGCCTCATCTTCTGGTCGCTGATGCTGATCGTGACGATCAAATATGTCGCCGTCGCGATGCGCGCCGACAACAAGGGCGAGGGCGGGTCGTTCGCGCTGCTGTCGCTGATCGCCCGCAACCTGGCCGGCAAGAAGTGGACGGCCGGACTCGTCATGCTCGGCGTCCTCGCCACCTGCCTGTTCTATGGCGACGCGATGATCACGCCGGCGATATCGGTGCTCTCGGCGGTCGAGGGGCTCAAGATCGCCGAACCGGCACTGCAGCCGCTGGTGATCCCCATCTCCATCG
>DATDDW010000299.1:0-7239 GCA_036523615.1 Sphingomicrobium sp. | reverse complement strand
GTGCTCGAACGCGACGTCCGCGACGCCCGACTAGGTCGTGTGGGTGACCGCACCGCCGAGCTCTTCCTGAGTCACCACTTCGTTGGTCACGGTCTTCACCACGTCGGGGCCGGTGACGAACATATATGAGCTGTCCTTCACCATGAAGATGAAGTCGGTCATCGCCGGCGAATATACGGCGCCGCCCGCGCAGGGGCCCATGATCAGGCTGATCTGCGGGATGACCCCGGAAGCGAGCACGTTGCGCTGGAACACTTCGGCATAGCCGGCGAGGCTGGCGACGCCTTCCTGGATTCGCGCGCCGCCGCTGTCGTTGAGGCCGATCAGCGGGGCGCCGACCTTCATCGCCATGTCCATGACCTTGCAGATCTTCTGCGCGTGCCGTTCGCTCAGGGAGCCGCCGAAGACAGTGAAGTCCTGCGCAAACACATAGACGAGGCGGCCGTTGATCGTCCCCGAGCCCGTGACCACGCCGTCCCCGGGCACCTTCTGCTTGTCCATGCCGAAGTCGGTCGCATTGTGCTCGACGAACATGTCATATTCTTCGAAGCTGCCGGGATCGAGGAGCACGCTGAGGCGCTCGCGCGCGGTCAGCCGGCCCTTGGCGTGTTGCGCCGCAATGCGCTTCTCGCCGCCGCCCAGCCGGGCCAGTTCGCGCCGCTTTTCGAGCTCTTCGATGGTCGTCGCCAACAGCAGTTCTCCTGCAACGTGTCCGTCTTCCACGCGCGGTTCGTCGGGTCAATCCAGCGGCCCGGCGCATGCTGCGGTGCACAAACACAATTTTAGCGCTAACATTGATCAAGGTTGCGGAACTGCAACGCCTCCCAGCCCGTTCAATCGCAGGGCAAACACAACATGCGGAGGACAAAAAGAAAATGCTGACTCGCGTCGGGGTGCCAGTGGAGTACGAAGCCGAGCACTCGGCGCCGGACCCAGAACCCGCAACTTTGATCTGCTTTTCGCACCTGCGGTGGAACTTCGTGTTCCAGCGGCCGCAGCATTTGATGAGCCGCTTCGCGCGGGAAATGACGGTGATCTACTGGGAAGAGCCGGTCGACATCGCGCCCAACGAGACCGCCTATTTGCAGGTGCGCGAATCCGCTGAGACGCCGAACCTGCGCATCGTCGTGCCGCATCTGCCCGAAGGGATGCCCGAGGATGCCCGCGAAGCCGCGTTGAAGCGCCTGCTGGACGCGCACATCGCGTCGATCCGCGGCCCGCTGATCGCCTGGTACTACACGCCGATGATGCTGCCGTTTTCCAAGCACATCACCCCGGACGTCACCGTCTATGACGCGATGGACGAGCTGTCGAAATTCAAGTTCGCGCCCGAGCATCTGCTCGGCTACGAGCAGGAGCTGATCGACCGCGCCGACATCGTCTTCACCGGCGGCTCGAGCCTCTATGAGGCGAAGAAGAACCGTCACGACAACGTCCATTGCTTCCCGTCGTCGGTGGACCGCGTGCATTTCCTCAAGGCGCGCGCGCGCCAGTTCGAGCCGGCCGACCAGGAAGACCTGCCGCGGCCGCGGCTCGGCTTCTACGGCGTGATCGACGAAAGGTTCGACACCGAGCTTCTCGGCCGGGTTGCCGAAATGCGCCCCGACTGGACCTTCGTAATGCTCGGCCCGGTGGTGAAGATCAGCGAGGACGAGCTGCCGAAGCGGCCCAACATCCATTACCTCGGCGGCAAGACCTATGCCGAGCTGCCGGCCTATCTATCGGGCTGGGACGTCGCGCTCATGCCGTTCGCCATGAACGAATCGACCGAGTTCATCTCGCCCACCAAGACGCCCGAATATCTCGCCGGCGGAAAGCCGGTGGTGTCGACTCCAATCCGCGACGTCGTGCGCCATTACGGCCACATGGAAAGCGTGAAGATCGCCGCGACGGCGGAAGAATTCGTGCACGCGTGCGAGGAAGCGCTCGAGCTTTCGGCGCATCCCGACAAGGGCTGGCTCGCCGAAGCCGACCTCGTCCTTTCCGCCACCAGCTGGGACACGACTCAGGCGCGGATGGCTGGCCTTGTTGCCGAGATCCTCGGCACTCACGCCGCTAGCCACGCTCCCGCGCTGCTCGTGGCAGCGGAATGACCGCGCCCATCGGCGCCGCGCGCAGCGGCAAGCCCTACGATTATCTGATCGTCGGAGCCGGTTTTGCCGGCTCCGTGCTTGCTGAACGTCTGACATCCCAGCACGGCGCGCGCGTGCTCTTGATCGACCGCCGCAACCATGTCGGCGGCAACGCATACGACGAGCCCAACGAAGCCGGAATCCTCTTTCACAAATACGGGCCGCACATCTTTCACACCAACAGCGACGCGGTCGTCGAATATCTGTCGCAGTTCACCAAGTGGCGTCCCTACGAGCATCGGGTGCTCGCGGAAGTTCGCGGCCAGCGGGTTCCGATTCCGATCAACCGCACCACACTCAACATGCTGTTTGGACTGGACCTCAAGACCGATGACGAGGCTGCCGCATATCTCGCGTCGCGCGCCGAGCCGGTCGAGAATATCGAGACTTCCGAAGACGTGGTGGTCAACGCCGTTGGGCGCGAGCTCTACGAGCTGTTCTTCCAGGGTTATACGCGCAAGCAATGGGGGCTCGACCCGTCTGAGCTCGACAAGTCGGTGACGGCGCGCATCCCGACGCGGACCAATACCGATGACCGCTATTTCACCGATACCTTCCAGGCGATGCCCAAGGACGGCTACACCGCGATGTTTAAGCGGATGCTCGATCATCCGCTGATCGAAGTGCGCACCGGCGTCGATTTCCGCGACGTCCGCGACGAGGTCGACGCGCGGCACATCATCTATACCGGGCCGATCGACGAATATTTCGAGTTCCGCTTCGGCAAGCTGCCCTATCGCAGCCTCAAGTTCGATCACCGGACGCTCGACGAGGAGCGCCACCAGCCGGTCGGAACGGTCAACTATCCGTCACCCGACGTGCCCTACACGCGGATCAGCGAATACAAGCATCTAACCGGGCAGCAGGCGCCGCGGACGACGATCACCTATGAATATCCGTCGGCCGAGGGCGATCCTTATTATCCGATTCCCAGGCCCGAGAACCAGGAGCTGTTCAAGAAGTACGAAGCGCTCGCCGACCAGACGGAAGGCGTGACCTTCGTCGGGCGGCTGGCGACCTACCGTTATTACAACATGGACCAGATCGTCGGCCAGGCGCTGGCGACCTTCCGCCGCCTCGACGAAAAGCAGAAGCAGCCGAGGGAGGCCTCCGCGACCGCGCTCGCGGCCGAATGATGACGCGGGGCAAGTTCGCTTTGACATTGCCCCGGCGCACCGTATCTGCGGTTGGTGATCTCCTCCTTCGATCCGGCTGATTTTTCGAACGAGCGCTCCCCAAGCAGCGACACGGCTCTCCCCGCGGCGCCGCGGTCTCGAACCTATACCAACCCGGTTCTCGATGCCGACTTTCCCGACCCGGCAGTCATCGAGGCCACCGACGGTTTCTATTATGCCTATGGGACGCAGACGCTGCGCGACGGACGCTGGATCAACATCCAGGCCGCGCGGTCGCGCGACCTGATCGAGTGGGAAGATCTCGGTGACGCGCTTCCGGAAAAACCACGATGGGCCCGGACGACGCAGGATTTCTGGGCGCCAAGCGTGCTCTACGACGGATCGACCTACTATATGTATTATTCGGCGACGCCGGATGAGTCCCGCGAGGGGCCCGATCACGCCCTCGCCGTCGCCACGTCCAAGTCGGCGGCCGGGCCGTTCGTCGATATCGGCCGGCCGTTCCTCGCCGGCAAAGGTTTCCACAATATCGATCCGATGGCCTATGACGATCCCGCCACCGGTAAGCGTCTGCTCTATTGGGGATCGGGCTTTGAACCGCTGAAGGTCAGGGAGCTCGCGCCCGATCGCATCTCATTTGCCGAAGGAAGCCAGCCGATCGATCTGATCTGGCCGAACGGGAAAGGCGGCTCGTTTCCGCGGCTCGTGGAAGCTTCGTGGGTGATCCGCCACGACGATTTCTACTATTTGTTCTATTCGGGCGACAATTGCTGCGGACCCGACGCAGAATATGGCGTCATGGTCGCCCGCTCGCGAAGCGCGACGGGACCGTTCGAAACCCTCGAACAAGCCAAGGGCGTGCCGCACAGCCTGATGCTGTTCAAGAGTGAACGCTGGCTCGCGCCGGGTCACAATTCGATGGTCACCGACAAGGCGGGGGAGGTGTGGATCATCTATCACGCAATCGACGCGAACAGGCCTCGGCAAACCCAGGAGGACGAGATCAACAGCCGTCGCATCCTCCTCATTGACCGGATCGAATGGAAGGACGGCTGGCCGCACGTCGGCACGCCGTCGGACGAGCCGCAGCCGGCGCCCGTCACCTAGAGGAGCGGCCGCCAGCCACTGCCCGCGGCCGCGAGAGCCTGGCCCGCTCGGCCTGCAATTCGGCAAACAACTCCCGCTGCCGGTCGAACTCGGCGAGCAGAGGCTGATCGACATGCCGCGTGCCGTCCGCCACCACGCTCGAGAACAGCCCAGTCTCGGCGTGGCGTGAATTGTCCCATCCGGGATATGCCGTAATAGGGTACCAGCAGATGCCGCGCATATCGACGCCGCGGCTCATCGCCTCGCGGACCTCGGCGCAAACATAGTGGAGCCACGACGGCTTGCCGCTGCCTTCGGCGCCCGTCTCCGACAGGAAGATCGGCTTCTTGTACCGCTCCGCCATTTCCACCAGCATATGGGCGAGCGGCCGATATTCATGGTGACCCAGGGGGATGGTCGGGCCTTTGCAGTACCATTGGTTGTGCGGGTAGAAATTCCACCCGACGACGTCGACCAGCGAGGGATCGCCGCCGAGCTCGGGTTTGGCCAGACCCATGATCCAGTCATAGGCCTCGTACATTCCGGCGAGGTTCTTCTCGGCCGCGCGGACGGTGCGCCGCCGACTGTCGTGCGGGGCGATGTGGATCAACGGCTCGGCCCAGACGATCCTTGCCTCGGGCCAGCGCTCCCTGATCGCGCCGGCTGCTGCGATGCCGGTCTTGACCAGCTGCTCCTTGAACCAGCCGCGATCGTCCGGCCCGACCTTCGGGAAATAGCCCTCGTCGACCGCCCAAGCGAGGAAGTTGATCTCGTTGAGCGGGCAGACCAGCGGCGGGCGGCCGCTAACCGACTGCTGCACCTCGATCGCCGTCACGGCGAATTCGGTGAACCGCTCGGGGAAGTCTGGCGAGGACGGGTCGATGCAATCGGGACAGCCGTAATGGAACAGGTCCCAGATGACTTCGATCTCCGCCTTCTCGGCGGCATCGAGCATTGGCAGCCAGCTCGACCAGTCATATTTGCCCGGTGTCCTGCCGATGAGGTGCCAGCGAAGCCCGTCGCGGACCGTGCCGAAGCCGAACTCGCGGCACAGGGAGTAGTCGCCGAGTACATGCTTGTCGTGGCCGGTCGCGCGGATAAGGTCGAGCCGCACTCCGTCGCGGCGCCGGTGCGACGAGCATTCGAAGCCAGCCTGGAAGAAGCTGGCGAAATTGTCGCCAATTCGATTGCCCATAAGCGGCATTAATGCGCGAGGCGCGAAATGGAGCCGAAACGAGCGGCGGGCACAATATCGGCGCTGACGCTTTCTGCCGTTTGATGAGGTCCGGCAATCGTCAAAATTGGCCGGCGCGGCTATGGCTGGTCCGGCACGGCCAGAGCCAGGGCAATGTCGCGCGCGACGCCGCGCACGAAGCCGGCTTGCACGAGATAGACATCGACGTGCGCGACATCGACGTGCCGCTGTCCGAGCTTGGGCGGAAGCAGGCGGAAGCCGCGGGACGCTGGTTCGCTGCGTTGCCCGCCGACGAACGGCCGGAGCTCATCCTCGCCTCGCCCTATGTGCGGGCCAAGCAAACGGCCGAGATCATCTGCCGCCAGGGCGCGCTTGCCGGCGGGGGTGCCCACTCGATCATCGACGAGCGGCTACGCGAGCGTGAGTTCGGCATCTTCGACCGGCTGACCACAGCGGGCATCCGCCACCGCTTCCCTGAAGAAGCAGCGCACCGCCGACGGCTCGGCAAATTCTATCACCGGCCGCCGGGCGGCGAGAGCTGGGCCGACGTGATCCTGCGCCTGCGTTCGATGCTCAACACGATCAACCTGCACTATTGCGACAAACGCGTGCTGGTCGTGTGCCACCAAGTGGTAGTGCTGTGCTTCCGCTACATCCTCGAAGAGCTCGACGAAGCCGCGATCCTCGACATCGACAAGCAAGCCGAAGTGCTCAACTGCGGGATCGCGGCGTACGATTTCGAGCATGACATGAAGGGCGTCTGCGTGCCCCAGCTCAGCCTGTGGAACTATGGCGCGCCGCTCGAAGCCGAAGGCGCGCCGAAAACGTCGGCGCGGGACGCGATGGCGGGGACGCGCTGAAGCCTGCTCAGGCCGAGTTCTTGCTCGCGTGATAGCGGTCGAGCTCGTCGCCGATGAGCCGCACCACGTGCAGCACGTTGGTCGATCCCGCAGTGCCGAAGGGGATCCCGGCCATCAGCACGATCCGCTCGCCACCCTTGGCGAGCTGGTGGCGAAGCGCCATGCGCTTGCCCTTCTCGACCATCTCCTCGAAGCTAGAAACGTCGCGCGAGTGGACCGGGTGAACGCCCCACAGCAGGCCCATGCGGCGGGCGGTGTGCTGCGAGGGGCTCATCGCCAGCAGCGGCACCGGCGGCCGCTCGCGCGCAATCCGCCGCGCGGTCGCGCCCGAGCTCGTATAGCAAACCATCGCGGTGGCCGAGACCGTCTGGGCGATTTGCCGCGCCGAGCCGGCGAGCGCATCGGCGGTGGTCGGCTCGAGCCGCGTCTGGGTGAAATGGATTCGCGCCTGGTACGAGGGGTCGCGTTCGACGCTCTGGGCGATGCGGTCCATCATCTCCACCGCTTCGCACGGATATTGGCCCGCGGCGCTTTCTGCCGACAACATCACCGCATCGGCTCCGTCGTAGATCGCGGTGGCGACGTCGCTGACCTCCGCACGCGTCGGAGTGGGCGACGTGATCATGGACTCCAGCATCTGCGTCGCGACCACGACCGGCTTCCCGAACTGGCGCGCGCAGGCGACGATCTTGTTCTGCAGCGGCGGCACCTGCTCGGGCGGGAGCTCGACGCCAAGGTCGCCGCGCGCGACCATCACGGCGTCGGAAAGCGCGACGATGTCGTTGAGCTGGTCGATCGCCGCGGGCTTCTCGATCTTGGCGAGAAGCGCG
>DATDDW010000298.1:0-6378 GCA_036523615.1 Sphingomicrobium sp. | reverse complement strand
TCGCGCGGATCGCGGTGCAGAGGTTGGTCTTGCCCGACAGGCACGACTTACATTGCCGGCATTCGGGCGTGTACAAAGGGATCACGTGATCGCCGGGTTTGACGCTGGTGACGCCTGCCCCGACCTCGCGCACCACACCGGCGCCCTCATGGCCGAGGATCGAGGGGAAGATGCCTTCGCTGTCGAAGCCGTCCAATGTGTAGGCGTCGGTATGGCAGATGCCGGTGGCCATGATCTCGACCAGCACTTCGCCGGCCTTGGGGCCGTCGAGGTCGACCTCGACGATCTCGAGCGGCTGCTTGGCGGCAAAAGCGACGGCGGCGCGAGTCTTCATGCGTCTTCTCCGTTGAGGAATTTGCGAATCCAGCCGGCGACAACTTCATTGTCGTTGGGCTGGTCAAGAGAGGCGAGCGCGGCCTCCGGATCATTGACGCGGTCGAACCTTTTTTCGATCAGCGCCTTGGCATAGCCGACCGAGAATTCCGGGTGGAACTGGAAGCTGATCGCCGGCCGGTCGGTCCAGGCCAGCGCCGCGAATGGCGTGAAGTCGGACCTTGCGACGACTTGCGTGTTCGGCGGCTGTCGCACGACCTGGTCCTGGTGCGACGCCGGGATCGCGATGTGGCGCTCGCCATTGGTCCACGGCTCGGGATGGACGACGTCGTAGCGGTTGAGGCCGGCGGCCCAGCCCTTGGGCGACTTGATCACTTCGCCGCCGAGCGCCTGCGCCATCACCTGGTGCCCGAAGCAGACGCCGACCATCCTCGCGCCAGCGGCCTTGCGGATGAACTTCTCCAGCGGAGCGATCCACGGCAGCGGCTCGTAGACTCCCGCCGGGGAGCCGGTCACGAGATAGGCGCCATGGGCAGCCGGTTGCGGCAGATCGCCATTCTGCACGTCGAAGGTCTCGATCTCGAAGCCGGGACCGAGCAAGTCGGCGAACATGTCCGGATAAGAGCCGAATTCGTCGGCGAGCGGATCGGGCGGGACACCGGTTTCGAGAATGGCGAGCTTCATCGGCGCGC
The DNA here is from genome assembly GCA_036523615.1 of Sphingomicrobium sp. Lineage (GTDB taxonomy): Bacteria > Pseudomonadota > Alphaproteobacteria > Sphingomonadales > Sphingomonadaceae > Sphingomicrobium. The sequence continues at coordinate 5,353 of DATDDW010000298.1, read as the reverse complement.
GCCTTGCCACGCCTTGGCGCTTCGGCCAATGCTCCGGTGCGATGCAGGGGAGAGCGCTCGAGGGCCGGCACGCGCTGATCACCGGCGGTGGCACCGGCATCGGGGCCGCGGCGGCGGAGCATCTCGCCGGAGCGGGGGCAAAGCTGTCGCTGCTCGGCCGGCGGATCGAGCCGCTCCAGGCGATCGCCGAAAACTGCGGTGGCACCGCGGTCCAATGCGACGTGACCGACCCGGAACGGATTCGCGCGGCCTTCGACGAGGCGCGCGCGGCGAACGGCCCGATCGAGCTGCTGATCGTCAACGCCGGGATCGCCGAGAGCGCGCCGTTCCACAGGATGAGCCGCGAAAGCTGGGACCGGATCATCGCCACGAACCTGACCGCGGCGTTCGATTGCGCCCAAGCGGCGATCGGCGACTTGCTGCAAAGCGAGAACGGCCGGCTGGTGTTCGTCGCCTCGGTCGCCTCGATGCGCGGCGTGTCCTACGCGGCGCATTACGCGGCGTCCAAGCATGGCGTGCTGGGGCTGATGCGCAGCCTCGCGGTCGAATATGCCAAGACCAACCTGACGGTGAACGCGGTGTGCCCCGGCTATGTCGACACGCCGATGACCGACCAGTCGGTCGCGCGCGTGTCCGACATCACCGGACGCAGCGCGGAACAGTCGCGCGACATCATCAGCAACATGAACGCGAGCGGGAGGCTGGTGCATCCCGAGGCCGTGGCGACGATGATCTTGACGCTGTGTCTGCCGCAGAGCCGCGATGTGAATGGGGCGGCAGTGACGATCGACGGGGGAACGAGCGCATGAGCTTCGATCCCGCGACGTTCAAACCGACGCACTTCCTGTGGAAGTTCGAGAACGGCGTCGGCACGGTCACGCTCAACCGGCCCGAGCGCAAGAACCCGCTGACCTTCGAGAGCTATGACGAGCTGCGCGACACATTCCGGGCGCTCGATTCGGCGCGGGCAGTGAAGGCGGTGGTGATCCGCGGCGCCGGCGGCAATTTCTGCTCGGGCGGGGACGTCCATGAGATCATCGGCCCACTGACCAAGATGGACGAATCGGGACTGCTGAAGTTCACGCGAATGACCGGCGATTTGGTGCGGGCGATGCGCGCCTGCCCGCAGCCGATCGTCGCCGCCGTCGAAGGCGTCTGCGCCGGCGCGGGCGCGATCCTGGCTTTGGCGAGCGACATCCGCTTCGGCCAGCCGGGCTGCAAGACCGCGTTCCTGTTTTCGCGCGTGGGCCTGTCAGGCGCCGACATGGGCGCCTGCGCGATCCTGCCGCGGATCATCGGCCACGGCCGCGCCGCCGAGCTCTTGTTCACCGGCCGGGTGATGACCAGCGAGGAAGGCCTCGCCTGGGGCTTTTACAACCGCGTGGTCGAGGACGTGATGGCCGAGGCCTACGCGCTCGCCGAGACCATCGCGAAAGGCCCGAGCATTGCCCATGCGGTGACCAAGAAGCAGCTCGACGCCGAATGGGCGGTGCCGATCGACCAGGCGCTGGAGATGGAAGCGCAGGCGCAGGCCTTCTGCATGCAGACGCGCGACTTCAAACGCGCGTACGAGGCGTTCGCGGCGAAGAAGACGCCGGAGTTCCAGGGTGACTGACCTTTCCTGGCCGTTCTTCGAGCCCAGGCATCGCGAGCTCGCCGTCGCGCTCGAAGAATGGTGCGCCGACAATTTGAGCGACCGCTACGCCGACGACCTCGACAGCGAGTGCCGCAGCCTGGTGCGCGAGCTCGGCGCGGCCGGGTTCCTCAAGCTCAGCGTTGCCGACGCCAAGCGCAAACCCGATGTGCGCAGCCTGGCGATCGCGCGCGAGACCCTCGCTTATCATAACGCGCTCGCCGATTTCGCCTTTGCAATGCAGGGGCTCGGCAGCGGCGCGATCAGCCTGTTCGGCACGGTCGAGCAGAAGCGCGAATGGCTGCCCCGCGTGGCGAGCGGCGAGGCGATTGCCGCCTTCGCCATGACCGAGCCGGAGTGCGGGTCTGACGCGGCGAACATTGCCACGTCGGCGATGCGTGACGGCAATGAATGGGTGCTGGTCGGCGAGAAGACTTTGATCTCCAACGGCGGCATCGCGGACTTTTACGTAACGTTCGCCCGCACCGGCGAAGGCGAAGGCGCAAAGGGCTTGTCGGCGTTCATCGTTCCGGCGGACGCGGTGACCGTCGAAGAGCGGATCGAGGTGATCGCGCCGCACCCGCTCGCGCGGCTCAAGTACGGCAACGTCCGCATTCCCGCGGACGCGATCATCGGCGAGCCCGGCGAGGGTTTCCGCATCGGCATGGAGACGCTGAACCTGTTCCGCGTGACTGTCGGCGCAGCGGCGCTCGGCTTCGCCCGGCGGGCGCTCGACGAGGCGCTGGCCTTCGCCAGCGAGCGCCGCCTCGGCAGCGCAAGGCTCGCGGACAATGCGGTCACGCAAGCGAAGCTCGCCGAAATGGCGCTCATGGACGATGCCTCGGCGCTGCTCATCGCCCGGGCCGCGTGGCAGCAGGATGTCGGCGGGAGCGATAACCGCCGCGCGGCGGCGATGGCCAAGCTCCACGCGACCGAGGCGGCGAGCAAGGTGATCGACATGGCGGTTCAGATGCACGGCGGCGCGGGCGTCACGCGCGGGGTCAAGGTCGAGGAGCTGTATCGCGACATCCGCGCGCTGCGCATCTACGAAGGCGCGAGCGAGGTGCAGCGCCAGATCATCGCGCGCGATCTACTCAAAGGGCTGAACGCATGAAGATCCTGCAGCCGCCCGGCTGGCCGCGGCCGCGGGGCTATTCGAATGGCATTTCCGCCAAGGGGCGGATGATCTTCACCGGCGGGATCGTCGGCTGGGACGAGCACGAGAGCTTCCCCGAATATACACTGCACGGGCAGTTCGCGCGCGCGCTGACGAACACGCTGCAAGTCCTCGCCGAGGACGGCGCCGGGCCGCAGCATATCGTCAGGATGACGGTCTACGTCACCGACCGCCACGAATATGTGAACTCGCGCGACGAGATCGGCACCGCGTGGCGCGAGATCATTGGGCCGAACTATCCGGCGATTGCGCTGGTCGAGGTGAAGGGGCTGGTCGAAAGCGCGGCCAAGGTTGAGATCGAGACGACGGCGGTGGTGGAGGAGGAGTGACGGCGTACGACTCGTTCGTCCGAGACCGTCTGCCGCCACCCGAGCTGTTGCCCGAGTTCCGCTTCGACCTGCCCGAGCTGCAATATCCCGAGCGGCTGAACGCCGCGGCGGAGCTGCTCAAGGGAGGGGCGCCGGAAGACCTGGCGGTGGTCAACGAGCACAGCCGCTGGAGCTATGCCGAGCTCGACGATTTTTCGGGGCGGATCGCGCGGCTGCTGGTCGAGGAAGAAGGCCTGGTGCGGGGCAACCGAGTGCTGCTGCGCGGGCCGAACACGATGACCATGTTCGCCGCGTGGCTGGCGGTGCTGAAAGCGGGCGGCGTCGTGGTCGCGACCATGCCGCTGCTGCGCCCGGGCGAGATCGCGACGGTGATCGAGCGGGCGCAAATCTCTCACGCGATCGTCGATAGCCGCTTCATTGGGGATTTTCGACAAGCGGTCGAGCAGACGCACACGGTCAAGCACATCGTCAAATATGACGGCGATTATGGCCGCGGCGAGCTCGAGACGCGCACCGCGTCGCTCGAGCCGCTGCCTGCCGCCGACACCGGCCGCGACGACCCGTGCATCATCGCCTTCACAAGCGGCACTACCGGCGTGCCCAAGGGCTGCGTCCGGTTCCACCGAGACGTCCTCGCGCCATGCGACACGTTCGCGAAGCATCTGGTCGGCCCGAAGCCCGGCGACGTGTTCCTGACCAGCGCGCCGATGGCCTTCACCTTCGGACTCGGCATCACGCCGATGTTCGCGCTGCGCTTCGGCGCGGCGTCGGCGACGATCGAGCAGGCGAGCCCGCCGGCGCTGCTCGAGGCGATCGCCAAGTTCGGAGTCACGCACCTCGGCACCGCGCCGACCGCCTACAAGGCGATGCTGTCGCAGCCGCAGTTGGACGCGGCGCTGAAGACGCTGCGCTATTGCATCTCGGCCGGCGAGCATCTGCCCGAAGCGACGTGGCGCGCGTGGAAGGAGCGCACCGGAATCGCAATCACCGACGGCATCGGCTCGACCGAGATGATGCACATCTTCGTTTCCGCCGCGGGCGAGGACGTGCGGCCCGGGTCAACCGGCAAGGCGGTACCCGGCTACACCGCGACCGTGCTCGACCCGGACGGCAACCCGCTCGAAGAAGGCGTCGGCCGCCTTGCGATCAAGGGCCCGACCGGCTGCCGCTACGTCGATGACCCGCGCCAGCGCGACTATGTCGTCAATGGCTGGAACGTCACGGGCGACACCTACCGCCGCGACGCCGACGGCTATTATTGGTACCTCGCGCGCAGCGACGACATGATCGTCAGCTCGGGCTACAACATCGGCGCGCCCGAAGTGGAGAATGCTTTGCTGTCACACCCGGCGGTCGCCGAATGCGCGGTGGTCGGCGTGCCCTGCCCCGAGCGCGGGCAGAAGGTGAAGGCGTTCGTGGTGCTGGCGGTGGACGCTGAGCCGTCGGACGAGCTGGTCGCGGAGCTGCAGGCCCATGCGAAGGCTGAGATCGCTCCCTACAAATATCCGCGCGAAATCGAGTTCGTCGATGCGCTGCCAAAGACGGCCACGGGCAAACTCAGGCGCAGTGAGTTGCGAGAGCGCTAGTTCAGCATGCGGCTCCTGGACCCCGGCCTTCGCCGGGGAACAGTTACTCAAACTCCACGATGACCTGATCGACCGCGACGCTGTCGCCTGCCTTCGCCGGAGTCGCCTTGACCGTCGCCGCCTTGGGCGCGCGGAGGATATTCTCCATTTTCATCGCTTCCATGACCGCCACCGGCTGTCCCGGCTCGACCTTGTCACCGACCGCGACGTCGAGCTTGGTCAGGAGCCCTGGCATCGGCGCGAGCAGCAGCCGCGACAGGTCGGGCGCGGGCTTCTCGATCATGTGCTTGGCAAGATCGGCGACGTGTGGATTGAGCACCTGCACGCGGTGCGTGCGGCCTCGCGTCTGAAGCTCCCAGTCCCGCCCGACGCGGCGGATCTGCACGGTGCGCCGACGGCCGTCCACGCTAACGCTCAAGAGCCGCTGACCGGGCACCCAGCGTCCGACAATGTCGACCAGGTCGCCGTCATCGGTCACCGCCAGCGTTCCGCCCTTGTAGGGCTTGATCCGCACCTTGTGCTTCTCTCCGCGCGCGAGGCAGACCACGCGCTCGCAGGGGAAGTGCGGCGGTGGGCCGAGCTGGTCGCTGATCTCCGCCGCGCGCTCATCGGTGATGACCGAGACCAT
>DATDDW010000297.1:0-5082 GCA_036523615.1 Sphingomicrobium sp. | reverse complement strand
CGCGCCAGTCGGGCGCTCCTGCTGAAATCTACCACTACAAGCAGGCGGGGAAGCAGAACTGGGGCAAGATCGACGCGGCGATCGCCAAGGTGAACGAGGCGCGCGCGTCGGGGCTGCGCGTCACCGCCGACATGTACACTTATGCGGCAAGCTCGACCGGCTTCGACGCGGCTTTTCCGACGTGGATGCAGGACGGCGGGCTCGAGGCGTGGGAGAAAAGGCTCCAGGATCCCGCGATCCGCGCCAAGGCGATCACCGAGATGAAGGGGCCCAAGGGCACCGAGAACGCCAAGCTCGTCGTCGACGACCCCGACAAGGTGCTGCTCGTGGGTTTCAAGAACCCCAAGCTCAAGCCGCTGACCGGAAAGACGCTCGGCGCCGTGGCGCGCGACCGCGGCAAGCCGCCCGAAGAAGTCGCGGCCGACCTCATCGTCGCCGACAATTCGCGCATCCAGGTCGTCTATTTCTCGATGAACCCCGACAATGTGAAGCGCGAGGTCGCGCTGCCGTGGATGAGTTTCGGTTCGGACGCCGGCAGCCAGGCGCCCGAAGGCGTGTTCCTGAAATCGTCAACGCACCCGCGCGCTTACGGCAATGTCGCACGGCTGCTTGGGTACTATGTGCGGGACCAGCATGCGGCGGCGCTGCCCGATGCGATCCGCCGCCTCACGGCGCTGCCGGCGACCAACCTCGCGCTGAAGCAGCGCGGCTCGCTCAAGCCCGGCTATTACGCCGATGTCGTGGTGTTCGACCCGGCGACGATCAAGGACAATGCGACGTTCGAGAAACCGCAGCAGCTGGCGAGCGGCGTCGACGACGTCTTCATCAACGGCGTCCAGGTGCTGAAAGGCGGCAAGCACACCGGCGCCAGGCCGGGGCGGTTCGTCCGCGGGCTGGGCTGGACCGGCTGGCCCGGCGGCGGCGCGTGCAAGTAAGGATGCCCGTAGGGCGACCTTAGTCCTTCAGCAGGGACGCGGTCTTTCGCGCGTTGGCAGCAAGCTCGCGGAAGGCCTCCCTCAGCGCAGCATTTTCCTTCATCTGTTCGCTCATGCGCTCGAAGCGCTCTGCGTCGGCGAGCCAGTCTGCGGCCGAACGCGTGTCGAACGTCGGCTTCCGTCCATCAACTGATGGAGTCCGCTTTGCCATCCGCCAGCTAGTGCCAGAGGCGCCCTTCCAGGCGCATTACGTATTAGCACTGACGGAATCCCGCTCGCCTATGAGTCGCGCGCGAAAAGGCGTATTGTCCTAACCTAAATCAAGCGGCTGAGGAGCGCTCCTGTGTGGCGTTTCGTCCTTAGAGAGAACATCCGCCGCTTGGAGACACTAATAGCGCGTGCGGATTCGGAAGCGGAACGCCGGAATCTGCAGCAGCTCCTGGAAGAAGCGAAAGACGAGCTGCAGGAGCTAGAGCAGGCGTCGACGCCCGCTGCCGTACAGCAGGACACCGGCCTCAGATATTTCGCCGAACATGCCGTCGAGGAGGCGGTAAGCGCCCATGCGGCACAATTCAGCTCACTCCAGATCTTTGACCAATCGCGCGAGCGCTTGATCATCGCCGCCCAAAGAAACTTCCGAGCTCCGTTCCTGCACTACCTCTCTATGATGAGACCAGGCGATGGCTCAGCTTGTGGCCGCTGTCTGGAGACGGGCCTTACCGCTGCCATTGAAGACGTCAACGGCGATCCTGCTTTTGAGCCGCACCGCGCAGCCGCGCTGGAGGCCGGATTTCGAGCTGTTGGGGCATTTCCCGTGCCCAGCCGGTCCCAGACGCTTATCGCCGTCCTTTCGATCTACTTCAGCAAGCCGAAGCACTTCACACTCGCTGAACTGGAGGGGCTGGGTGGCTACGCGGCGAGGCTCGGAGCGGATCTGGAGCAGCATCTGCCCGCATGAGCGCGGAGGCGCTTTCAGGCGAGTTCGACGTGTTCCTGCAGCGCTTCAGCCCAGGATCGAGGGTGCGGCCTAAGCATGGCAGCTCGGAAGCGATACATGGCCGCTAGCTCGTCATGGCGATCGCGAGCGACTTTGCAGGTCGCAGTTTGCGCTGCGAGCTGCTCCTGCAAGGCGCGCCGCCTGAAATAGACGGCATTCTCCTCGATCATGTCCCCCTCCCTAGTTGGTCGCTGCTGAACGCTTCTCCGTGTCACGCGCCCATTCTGGTTCGCTGGCGAGAGTGAGCCAGTTCCACACAAGCGCGAAGATCGCGCCCAGCAGCGCGCCCACACAGAAGGTGATCGCGACAAGGGAAAATGCCGTGAACGCGCTGTAGGGAGCGAGTTCGAAGTTGATCTTAAGGAAGTGCATCTCAAGCACGAACTTGAGCACAGCGGTCGCCCAACCGACCCCCACAAGAACCACCCACATTATGTGCGAGGCAGCGAAGACAGTGCCGACCGCCATTGCCGTTTTTGCGATGCTGATGTGACGCATGATCGGTCTCCTTGAAGACCTGGTCATTCGCCCAAAAGTAGTCCCGGCACATTGCGTAGATTCACGGATACGAACGAGCTCATGTGAATCTCGCCACGGGTGGGAAGCTGCCCATATAAAAGGCTGTCCTACAGGCTGCCATTTGTGCTTCACGCTACCGGATGAGCAGGCGGATTCTCACGAACTCGGACAACCTGGCACTCTGCGATCTCTCGCGCGCGCGCCTAGGACTGTGAACTTTGTGAACTTTCGAGTTTCATTCCCCCTTTCGTCACTGTGAACTTCGCGAACATTCGCGCGCATCCTGCATGCGGCTGGCCATTCAAAGCCTGACCCAATAGGGCCGCGGGGATGATCGATTCCCCAGTCTTTTTCAGCGGCATCGGCGGCAGCGGGATGCTCCCGCTCGCCTCGATCGTGCGCGCCTCGGGCGGCAAGGTCGCCGGCTCCGACCGCTCGCTCGACGCGGGACGCACCCGCGAAAAATTCGACTATCTGCGCTCGCTCGGCATCCAGCTGTTCCCGCAGGACGGCTCCGGGCTGCAGCCGGGGATGACCCTGGTCACCTCGGCCGCCGTCGAGGAGACCGTGCCCGACGTGGTCCGCGCCAACGAGCTTGGCTTGACGCACCTGCGCCGCCCGGAATTCCTGGCGAAACTGCTCAACGCCGCGCAGCACAGCATCGCCGTCGGCGGCACCAGCGGGAAGTCGACCGTGACGGGGATGACCGGCTGGATCCTCCACGCCTGCCACCGCCAGCCGACGGTGATGAACGGCGCGGTGATGAAGAATTTCGTCACGCCCTCGGCGCCCTTCGCCTCCGCGCTGGTCGGCGATCCCGAGCTGTTCGTCAGCGAGGTCGACGAAAGCGACGGCTCGATCGCGCTGTACAAGCCCGAGATCGCGGTGCTGACCAACATCAGCCTCGATCACAAGGAGATGGAGGAGCTGCGGCAGCTCTTCGCCCATTTCCTCAATCGCTCGCGCAAGGCGGTGCTCAACCTCGACGACCCCGAAGTGCGGGCGCTGTCGGAAACGGTGCCCGCCGACAAGGTCGTCGGTTTCGGCTTCGACAGCCCGGGCGCCGATTTCATGGGCAAGGAGCTGCGCTTGGAAGCCGACGGCGTGACCTTCTCGCTCGAGGCCGAAGGCGAGCGGCACCAGGTCAGGCTGGCGGTGCCCGGCCGGCACAATGCGTCTAACGCGCTCGCGGCGATCGCCGCGGCGCGGGCGCTCGGCGTCCGCCTCGAAGATGCCGTGGCGGCAATGGCGCGGTTTGAAGGGCTGCGCCGCCGTCTCGAGACGGTCGGGACCGCCGCCGGCGTCACGGTGATCGACGATTTCGCCCACAACCCCGACAAGATAGAAGCGACGCTGGCGACGCTGCGCGCGCACCCCGGGCGTCTCCTCATCATGTTCCAGCCGCATGGCTACGGACCGCTGGCGAAGATGGGTGAGGAGCTGGCCGAAAGCTTCGCTGACGGCATGGCGCCCGACGACCGCCTCTATTTGCCCGACCCGGTCTATCAGGGCGGAACGGTCGAGCGAGTGCGCGGGAGCGATTGGCTCGCTGAGCGCGTCGCGGAGCTCGGCAAGCAGGCCGAGCATATCGCTGAACGGCCGAAGATCGCCGACGCGCTCATCGCCGAAGCGCGCGACGGCGACCGGATCGTGGTGATGGGTGCGCGCGACGACACGCTGATCGATTTCGCGCGGGACCTCGTCGACCGGGTCGGCGTTGGAGGTTGATGGCCAAGCCTGGCACCGTCACCGGCTGGAAGCTGCCGCGCAATGACCGCGAGGCTCTGCTGCAGCGCTTCCCGCCGCAATATGACAAAGTGATCGCCGATCACGTGACTCTGCGCGTCGGCGCGACGCCTCAGACGCCGCTGCCGCGGAAACCGCAAGCGCAGGTCGTCGGCCGCACCGATGACGGGAAGAGCCTCGAGTGCCTCGTCGTCGAGCTCGACGGCACCACGGACCGCCCCGACGGGTCGACCTACCACATCACCTGGTCGCTCGGGCCCGGCCGCAAGGCGCGCGAGAGCAACGACGTGCTGCGCGACCGCGGCTGGACGCGCCTCGATGCGCCGATCCCGGTCGAGCTCGAGCCGGCGCGGTTCTGATGCCCAGGGGACAACCACGCCTGTTCCTCGATGCCGACGGTGTTCTCGCCGACTTCGACGCCGGCGCTCGGCGGCTGCTCGGCATGAGCCCGAAGGAGTTCATCGCCCGCCACGGCCGCGGCAATTTCTGGAAGCGGCTGGCGAATGCGAAGAATTTCTATGGCTCGCTGCCCGAAATTCCCGACGCCCGGCTGCTGTTCGACGCGGTCGAGCATCTGAAGCCGACGATCCTCACCGGCCTGCCGCTCGGCCGCTGGGCGGCGCCGCAGAAGGTCGAATGGGCCGCCGAGCATTTCCCCGGCGTGCCGATCATCACCTGTATGGCGCGCGACAAGCATCTGCACATGCATCCCGGCGACGTGCTGGTCGATGACCGGGAGAAGCACCGCGCCGAATATGAAGCGGCCGGCGTGGTCTTCGTCCACCACAAGAACGCGGCGGACAGCCTCAAGCAGCTGGCGAAGTTTTTTGAGTCCGTAACGGCGCCGACCGGCGCCGAAGCGGATTAAGCGGCGGCCTTGAGGTC
>DATDDW010000296.1:0-5450 GCA_036523615.1 Sphingomicrobium sp. | reverse complement strand
AAGACTTGCGGTTGGGCTCCGCGCCGCAACTCGAAGGGGCCGAGCCGCTGGTGATCGTCGGTGAGCTCGATCGACAGCTGCAGCCGGTCGCCGGCCACGCGACCACGATAGATGGCCGCCAAGGCTCGCGGAATTTCGTCGACCCGGGCGGGACCGCCGTGGCCGGGGAAGTAGACTCCGCGCGCTTCGATTTCGCCCTTCGCTGACGCGACCAGCGGCGCATCGATCCGGCCGGCGGCGCAATCGAAATCGAATGATGTCGCGACGTCGGTCGCCGTCATTGCGATATGCTGACCGCCCCAGGTCCCGGTAATCCGCGTCGGAGCAGCCGGAGCCGTCGCGCAGCTGGCCAACAGGAACAGCGCTAATGTGGCGCACCGCATGGGCGGGTTAACGTCCGACCATGCCCTCGGGCTTCACCACGACGCCGAAGCGGCCCTCGTCGATCAGGCCGAGCTCGAGCCCCGCTTCCTTCAAAGTCTTGCCGGTCTTGTGCGCATGCTTGGCGATCTTTGCCGCATTGTCGTAGCCGATCTCCGGCGCAAGCGCGGTCACCAGCATCAGCGATCGGTTCATCAGCTCGGATATGCGCTTCTCGTCGGGCTCCGTGCCGTCGAGCATCCGCTCGGTGAAGCTCAGGATGCCGACCGACAGCAGGTTGACCGAGCGGATCACGTTCGCCCCGATCAGCGGCTTGAACACATTAAGCTCGAGGTGCCCCTGCATTCCGCCGATCGTGACCGCGACGTGATTGCCCATCACTTGCGCGGCGACCATTGTCAGCATCTCGGCCTGCGTCGGGTTGACCTTGCCCGGCATGATCGAGCTTCCCGGCTCGTTCTCGGGCAGCTTCAGTTCGCCGAGGCCGCAGCGCGGTCCGGAGCCGAGCAGCCGGATGTCGTTGGCGATCTTGGTCAACGCGACCGCGATCGTGTTGAGCACGCCCGAGAGCTCGACCAAAGTGTCGTGCGCGGCAAGCTCGGCGAACTTGTTGGGCGCGCTCTTGAACGGCAGCCGCGTCAGGTTCGACACTTCCTTGGCAAAGTTCTCGGCGAAGCCCTTGGGCGCATTCAAGCCCGTGCCCACCGCGGTGCCGCCCTGGGCGAGGCGCATCAGCCGCGGCATCACGCCCTCGACCCGCTCGATACAGTCGGCGATCTGCGCGGCGTAGCCGGAGAATTCCTGGCCAAGCGTCAGCGGCGTCGCGTCCTGCAAATGCGTGCGGCCGATCTTGACGATCGAATCCCAGCGCTTGGCCTGCTCCGCGAGCCGCTCGTGCATCCGCTTCAGAGCGGGGAGCAGCTTCATGGTGACGGCGCGAGCCGCGGCGATGTGCATCGCGGTGGGGAAACTGTCGTTCGACGACTGACTCTTGTTGACATGGTCGTTGGGGTGGACCGGCTCCTTGCCCCCGCGCTTGCCGGTGAGGATCTCGTTGGCCCTGCCGGCGATCACCTCGTTCGCGTTCATGTTCGACTGGGTCCCGGAGCCGGTCTGCCAGATGACCAGCGGGAACTGGCTGTCGAGGTCGCCGCGCGCGACTTCGCCCGCCGCCTGCTGGATCACCTCGGCGATCTTCGGGTCGAGGCCGGCGATGCGCGCATTCACCCGCGCCGCCGCCTGCTTGATGAAGCCCAGCGCGTGGACGATCTCGAGCGGCATCTGCTCGCGCGGGCCGAACGGGAAATTCTCGATCGACCGCTCGGTCTGCGCGCCCCAGTACGCGTCCGCGGGGACTTCGATCGGGCCGAAGCTGTCGCTCTCGGTGCGGGTGGTGGTGCTCGGCATGCGCAATTTCCTTCGTCATTCCCGCAAAAGCGGGAATCCACCTTTTCCTGGGTGCGCTAGATGGAAGATGGACCCCGGATCAAGTCCGGGGTGACGAACTGCGGTGCGTCATTTCTTGCGGGTGAAGTCCACGCTGACGACGTTGGAGCCGTCCTCCTTCGCCTCCTCCATCTCCTGAGCGCCGTCGGGAGCGTCGTTCTCCGCTTCCTCATGTTCTTCGAGCAGATCTTCGGCGGCATTGGCCTGGAAGGTGAGGGCGAACTCGACCGCCGGATCGTGGAACTGGGTCACCGCGGCAAACGGCACGCGAAGCGTCGCCGGCACGCCGCCGAACGACAGGCCGACCGTGAAGGAATCGTCCTCGACCTTCAAATCCCAGAAGCGGTGCTGGATGACGATAGTCATTTCGTCGGGGAAGCGTTCGAGCAAATGCTTGGGGATCGCGACTCCCGGCATCCTGGTCTTGAAGGTGATGTAGAAATGATGGTCGCCGGGAAGCCCGCCCGACTGCTCGACTTCGCCGAGCACTCGCCCGACCACCGCCCGAAGCGCATCCTGCACGATCTCGTCGTACGGGATCAGGCTTTCGGGGGTCTCGTCGGTCACGGTCCAAGGTGGTAGCGGGCGGGCGAGCGCGGTCAAGCGGAGTCAGCAATGCCGATCGATGCCACCCAGCCCTACGACGACAGCAACATCTTCGCCCGCATCCTTCGCGGCGAGCTGCCGTCGAACAAGGTCTATGAAGACGAGCACGTCCTCGCCTTCCACGACATCAATCCGCTCGCGCCGACCCACATTCTCGTGATCCCCAAGGGCGCCTACGTCAGCTGGGACGATTTCTCGGCCAAAGCATCGGAGGCCGAGATCGCCGCCTTCGTCCGCGCCTTGGGCAAGATCGCGCGCGACGCGGGCCTGGTCGAAAGCGGCTACCGGCTGCTCGCCAACGCCGGCGTGAACGCCGGCCAGGAGGTTGCGCACCTCCATGTCCACATCTTTGCCGGGCGGCCGCTTGGACCAATGCTCGCGCGTTGAGCGTTAGCGCTTCCAAGGGATTGCGCCGGCAGTGTGAACCGTTACGGTCGCGTCCGAGACACAAGGCTCTGAGGGGAAAATCATGGCCACTGTAGCACCACGAGCGCCCGGCCGCGGACGGATCAAGCCGCTGGACGACATCCTCGCGACGGCCGAGAAGAAATCGCTCAAGCGCTCGCTTGGCGCCTTCCAGCTGACCCTGCTCGGCATCGGCGCGGTCATCGGCACCGGCATCTTCGTGCTTACCGCGACCGCGGCGCAAAAGGCGGGCCCGGGCATGATGGTCAGCTTTATCATCGCCGGCCTCGTCTGTGCCGTCGCCGCGCTCTGCTATTCCGAGCTCGCCTCGATGGTGCCCGTTGCCGGCTCCGCCTACACCTATTCCTACGCCGTCATGGGCGAGATGATGGCCTGGCTCGTCGGCTGGGCTCTCATCCTCGAGTATGCGCTTGGGGCCTCGGCGGTGGCTGTCGGCTGGTCCGGGTTCATCACCGGCCTCCTCGATTCGATCGGGGTGCACTTGCCGCATGCCTTGAAGGTCGGGCCGCCGATCCAGTGGGGCTTCCTCCAGGGCGGCGAAGTCGGCGGCGTCATCAACCTGCCCGCCGTGCTCGTCGTCGCTTTCGTCACCACCCTGCTGGTGATCGGCACGAAGGAAAGCGCGACGTTCAACGCGGTGCTGGTGGTCATCAAGGTGATAGCGCTCACGATGTTCCTCGTGATCACCTTGCCGATGATCAGCGGCCACATGAGCAACTTCACGCCATTCGCGCCGCGCGGCTGGGGCAATCCGCTGAGCTCGTCAGGAACCGGCATCCTCGGCGCTGCAGCGTCGATCTTCTTCGCCTACGTCGGCTTCGACGCGGTTTCGACCGCGGCAGAGGAGACGAAGAACCCGCAGCGCAACGTGCCCATCGGCTTGATCGGCAGCCTGCTGATCTGCACCGTCTTCTACTTGCTCGTGTCAGCGGGGGTTGTGGGCTCCTACGGCGCCCAGCCGCTGATAGATCCCGCCACGGGCCTGGCCTTCAAGGAAGGATCGCCGGCGCTCTATGGTGCCGCCGTATGTCACGCGGCGCACGCGCCGACCGTCTGCTCGAAGGAGGCGCTGGCCCATATCCTGCGCGAAGTTTCGAACCCGATGTTCGGCAACCTCGTCGGCCTCGCGGCAGCGATCGCGCTTCCGTCGGTCGTGCTGCTCATGATGTATGGCCAGACGCGTATCTTCTTCGTCATGGCCCGCGACGGCCTGCTCCCAGAGCGTCTTTCGACTGTCCATGAGCGCTTCCGTACGCCGTACGTGGTGACGATCGTCACCGGCGTGGTCGTCGCGATCGCCGCGGCCTTCCTGCCCGTCGGCACGCTTGCCGATTATTCGAACGCCGGGACCTTGTTCGCGTTCGCGGCCGTCTCGCTCGGGGTGATGATCCTGCGCAAGAAGGACCCGGGCCGGCCCCGTCCGTTCCGCACGCCGGCGCTGTACCTGGTCGCGCCGTTGTCGATTGCCGGCTGCCTGTTGTTGTTCATCAACCTGAACAACGAATCCAAGCTGCTGTTCGTCAGCTGGACCGTGATCGGCCTCGTCTTCTATTTCCTCTACGGCTACCGCCACAGCCATGTCGCGCGCGGAGTAGTGGAGGTGCCGGAGCTCGCTCCGGAAGCTCCGGGGTCGATCGGCGTGGCGCCGCTGCCCGGCGCTCCGGTTCCGCCCGAGGACCGCGGCTAAGCGAGCAGGTCGCCGGCCAGCGACCTGAGCTCGCGCTCGGGCCTTGCGCCGTAATGCTGGATCACCTCGGCCGCGCAGATCGCGCCCAGGCGCAGGCACTGCTCGAGGCCTAGGCCCCGCGCCTGTCCGGCGAGGAAGCCGGCGGCGAACAGGTCGCCGGCCCCGGTCGTGTCGACCAGGCGTTCGATCGGCTCCGCGGCAATGTCGGCGCGCTCGCCGTGCGACAGCGCAAACGCGCCTTTCTCGCTCCGCGTCACGACCACCGTCGGCACCTCGGCGGCGACGGCGAGCGCGGCCTCGTCGGCGCTGTCGTGCTCGGCCAGGCTCATGATCTCGGCTTCGTTGGCGAAGAGGATGTCGACCCGCTTCTCGCGGAACAGCTGCCACAGCTGCGCGCGGTGCCGGTCGACGACGAAGCTGTCGGACAAACTGAAGGCGACCGCCGTTCCCGCGTCGTGCGCGACGTCCATCGCCTTGTACATTGCCGCGCGCGGCGTCTCGGGGTCCCACAAATAGCCCTCTAGATAGAGGATCTTCGCCGCGGCGATGTCGGCCGCCTCGACGGCGCCGGGCTCGAGCCTCTGCGCCGCACCCAGGAAAGTGTTCATCGTCCGCTGCGCGTCGGGCGTGACCACGATCAGGCAGCGGCCGGTCGGCCCCACATCCCCACGCGGCACCGTGTCGAACGCCACGCCGAGGCTGCGGATGTCGTGCCGGAAGATCTGGCCGAGCTGGTCGTCGCCGAGCTGGCCGATGAAGCCCGCTGCAAGCCCGAGCGATGCGAGGCCCGCGACGGTGTTCGCCGCCGATCCGCCGGACAGCTCGCGCGCCGGCCCCATCGCCGCGTACAGCTGCTCGGCCTGCGCGGCGTCGATGAGCTGCATCCCCCCTTTCGCCATGCCCT
>DATDDW010000295.1:0-4038 GCA_036523615.1 Sphingomicrobium sp. | reverse complement strand
GCGATCAATGAGGGCGGCTATCAGGCGATCCCGAAGCTCGTTTTCCCCGGCGGAGCGCTGATCGGCTGCTCGGCGGGGTTCGTGAACGTGCCGCGGATCAAGGGTACGCATACGGCGATGAAGTCGGCGATGCTCGCCGCCGAAGCTGCGTTTGAAGCGATTGCCGCCGACCGATCGGGCGACCGGCTCGATTCCTATCCCGCGGCACTTCACAAAAGCTGGGTAGCCAAGGAACTGCGGCGAGTGCGCAATGCGCAGCCGGCGGTCGCCCACTGGGGTGGGACGCTGGGCACGCTCTATGCCGGCCTCGACCTGTGGCTAAATCATCTCGGCATCGGCGTGCCGTGGACGTTGAAGCTAAAACCAGACCATCTGTCGCTACGCCGTAAGGAGCAGGCGCAGCCGATCAATTATCCGAAGCCCGACGGCGCACTGACCTTCGACCGACTGTCGTCGGTGTTCGTGTCCAACACCAATCACGAGGAAGACCAGCCGGTTCATCTGACGCTCAAGGACGCGGACATACCGACAGCGATCAATCTTCCGGTCTACGCCGGCCCCGAACAGCGCTATTGCCCGGCGGGGGTATACGAATTCGTGGATGGCGAGAGTGGCGAGCCGAGACTCCAGATCAATGCGCAGAACTGCGTCCACTGCAAGACCTGCGACATCAAGGATCCGACCCAGAACATCAACTGGGTCACACCCGAAGGCGGCGGAGGCCCCAATTATCCGAACATGTAAATGGCTTGCCGGAGCGGCTGTTGCCGCAGTGGCTCTAGCGGGCTCACCCGCGGCGGCGCGCCTGACCTCGGGCGGCGACCCGGCGCAGACCTATGTCCAGGCCCGCGCCGCCGCGATCAACGGCAATCATGCGCAGGCGGCGCAGCTGCTCGCGGCGCTTGCCGGGCAGCAGCCGGGACAGGTGGAAATCGTCAAAAAGGCGATCGCCGAAGCGATCGGTGCCGGGCAGATGGACCTGGCATTGAGCCTCGCGCGCAGCATTCCCGCAACGCAGTTGACGACCGACGCCCGCCTGCTTCTCGTTGCCGACGAGGTGAAGCGCCATCGTACCGACCGGGCGCTGCCGTGGCTGACCTCGACCGGAAGCAATGGCGACCTGTCGTTCCTGGCGCCGCTGTTGACGGCGTGGGACGCGGCCGAGCGCGGCGATGCGGCTCGCGCGCTCACCACCATCGACCAAGTCCCCGAGAACAGCCTTCTCGGTCCGCTCCGCGCCGAGGAAGAGGCGCTGATCCTTCTGAAATTCCGCCGCACCGCCGAAGCGGAACCGTTCGCGCGCCGCGCGATCGGCAGCGCGGGTCCGCGCGAGAACCGGGTCCGCTTGGCGCTCGCCGACGGCTTCGTTGCTGCGGGCGACCGCGACCGCGCGCTGATCATGCTCGAGGGAATGAGCGGCGATTACAACGCCGCGCGGGCGCGGGTGCTCGCCGGCGCGCCGAGCGGCGAGGCGATCGACACCCAGGCCAAGGCGCTGAGCGAAGTGCTCACCGGGTTTGCCGGCGACCTCATCCGCCTGCAGCGCTCGGCACCGCCGATCGGCCTTGTCCAGGTCGCGCGGTACGCCGACCCGCAGAACAGCAGCGCGACGACGATCCTCGCCTTGCTGCTGGCGCGGCAGGACCGCAGCGACGAGGCGCTGGCGCTGCTCCGAACCATTCCGGCGGCCGATCCGCTGATGTCGCAGGTGCGCGACGTCCAAGTCCGGATTCTGACCGACACCAAGCGCCTGCCCGATGCCTATGCCGTTGCGGCTTCTGCCATCAGAGCTCCGGGCGCAGGCTCCGCTGATTATTCGCGCCTCGGCGATGTGCTCGAAGCGATGAAGCGCCATACGGAGGCCGCAGACGCTTACGGGCGCGCGGTCGCTCTCGCTTCGGCGGGTGGGCCCAAGAGCGACTTGTGGTCGCTCCAGCTTTTGCAGGCCGGCGCGCTCCAGGCGGCGAACCGCTGGCCCGAAGCGAAGCAGGCGCTGCTACAGGCGCTTGCTGGGGCGCCCGATCAGCCGCTGCTGCTCAACTTCCTCGGCTACGCCAAGCTCGAGCGGGGCGAGGACGTGGATTCGGCCGAAGCGATGATCCGCAAGGCGAGCGAGCTTTCTCCCGACGATGCGTCGATCACCGACTCGCTCGGCTGGGCGCAGTTCAAGCGCGGCAAGACCGACGAGGCGATCGCAACGCTGCAGCGCGCGGCGGAGAAGGACCCCGACCAGGCCGAGATCCAGGAGCATCTCGGCGACGCCTTGTACAAGTCCGGCCGAAGGTTTGAGGCGCGCTACGCGTGGAACGCGGCGCTTGTCACTGGTGAGGACGACATCGCCGCCCGGGTAAAGGCCAAGCTGGTCTCGGGGCTGACCAGCGCGAACGCCGCGCCTTGACGCCGTTCCGCGAGATTGCGCCCGCAAAGCTCAATCTCGCGCTCCACGTCCGCGGCAAATTGCCCGACGGCCGGCATGCGATCGAGACGGTCTTCGCTTTTTGCACCGGCGGCGACCGGCTAAGCGGCGAGGCTGCCGATAGGGTAACTCTCAAGGCGACTGGGCCGTTCGCGGCCGAGCTGCCGGACACGGGCGACAATCTCGTGGTTCGAGCGGCTCACGCGCTGGCCACAGCCGCTGGACTGAATTCGGGCGCTGCGATCACTCTCCACAAAAGCTTGCCCGTGGCTTCTGGAATCGGCGGCGGCTCAGCCGACGCTGCGGCGGCGCTGCGGCTGCTGACGGCCTTGTGGTCCATCGATCCACGACACGCGCAAGACGTTGCGCCTCAGCTGGGCAGCGACGTCCCAGCTTGCCTGCTTAGCCTTCCCATGCGCGGCGAGGGAGCGGGTGACGTTCTGACGCCCGTGGAGCTGCCGGAACTATCGGGGCAGCCGGTGCTGCTCGTGAATCCGCGGGTCCAGCTCTCGACAGCCGAGGTCTTCGCTCGCTGCGAGGACGAGGACCGTGGGCCGCTCGGCGACTGGCGCGAAGGCCGCAACGACCTCGAACCAGCCGCGATTGCGCTCGTGCCGCAGATCCAGACCGTGCTCGCCTGGCTGGCGTCGCAGCCCGGCGCGGAGTTCGTGCGCATGTCGGGGTCGGGTGCGACCTGCTTCGCGCTGTTTGATAGCGAGCAGGCGCGGGACTCGGGGGAGAACCAGGTGCCGCGCGAATGGTGGCGCCTCGCGACCACTTTGCGTTAGACGCGGGCGGCAATGCCCGCAGGCCGCCCGATCCTTACCGCTGAAGCGATGCGGCTCGCCGAGCAGTCGGCGATCGACGGCGGAACGAGCGTCGAGCAGCTGATGGAGCGCGCCGGAACAGCGATGGCCGAGGCCGCGTATCGATTTGCCGGGCCGATCCCGGCGCTCGTGTTGTGCGGCCCCGGCAACAACGGCGGCGACGGCTATGTCGCCGCGCGACACCTAGCTGAGCGCGGCGTTAGCGTGCGGGTTGCGGCGCTCGCCGAGCCCAAAGGCGGTGCCGCGCGATGGGCGCGCTCGCAATGGCAGGGCGGGGTCGAAGAGCTCTCCGCCGCGACCGAGCCGGCGCCGCTGGTCATCGACGCGCTGTTCGGCACCGGGCTCAAGCGCGGCCTGGAAGGATCTGTTTCGACGCAGCTTTCGCGGCTCTGCGCGGGGGCGTTGGTCAAAGTCGCCTGCGATGTACCCAGCGGCGTCGAGAGTGACGGCGGCGCCGAGCTGAGCGCCGTCCCGAACTTTGACATGACGGTCACCTTCGGCGCGCTGAAGCCGGCGCATCGGCTGCATCCGGCAATGCACAAGTGTGGGCGGGTTGTGCTCGGCGACATCGGTGTCGCCGCGGACAATGCCTGGCACGAGATCGCCGCGCCCGAGCTCCCGCCGCTCGAGCCTGCCGGCGACAAATACGACCGCGGGCTCGCGTCGATCCGCTCGGGCGAAATGCCGGGCGCGGCCGCGCTCGCGGCAAGCGCCGCCGTCAGGGCCGGCTGCGGGACGGTGCGGCTCTATGCCGACAAGTGGCTTCCCAACGTGCCCGCAGCGGTGATCCAGGGC
>DATDDW010000294.1:0-3020 GCA_036523615.1 Sphingomicrobium sp. | reverse complement strand
CTGCGCGAGCCGATCCCGCACGCCAGCCTGTGGCCGTTCATCGCCGCCATCGCGGTCGGCTTCCTGTTCATCTCCTCGATCTTCTCGCCCTGGGCGATTCCGGTCGGCGCCATCCCGTCGGCGATCGCGCTCACCGCCTGGTTCTGGCCCAAGGAAATCAAGCGCAATCCGGAGCCGGTGATCACATGATCCGCGACGTGCGCTTCACCGACGATCTCGCCGACCTGCCGACGCACAAGTTCGGGCCGAGCAGCCTCACCTGGTGGGGGATCATTGGCTTCATGGTGATCGAGGGCGCGGCGTTCGCGCTCGCCTTCGCCGCTTACTTCTTCCTGATGGGCCATGAGCAGGGCTGGCCGCCCGAAGCGCGCAAGGCGCCCGACGTTCTCGCCGGCACCCTGTTCACGCTACTGATCCTCGCCAGCGAGATTCCCAACACGATGATCAAGAAAGCGGCGCACGAGCGCGACGTGCCGACCATCCGGTTGCTGATGCCGCTGATGGTCGGCATCGGCGTCGTGCTGCTGATCATCCGCGGCTTCGAGTTCAACAGCCTCAACGTGCGCTGGACCGACGACGCCTACGGCTCGATCATCTGGGCGCTGCTTCTGCTCCACTCCACGCACATCCTCACCGACTGGTTCGACACGGTGGTGCTGTGGGCCTTGATCCGCACGCCGCTGGCGTACGAGGGACGGCGGCTCGTCGATGTCGACGAGAACTCGCTCTACTGGCGCTACGTGTGGCTGCTGTGGCTGCCGATCTACCTGATGATCTACTGGGTGCCGCGGCTATGAGAACGGCGAGCATCCGCGACGTGCTAATGCCGTGGGCGGGCCTCGCGCTCGGCACGCTCGGCGCAGGGATCGCGCACCAGCTCGGGGCCGACGCCACCTTCCAGGATTGCCGCGTCGGCAGCCCATGGATCGTGATCCTCGCCGTAATCGTCGGACTGCTGCTGATCGCCGCGGGCGCAGCGGGCTCGTGGCGCGTGTTCCGCGCCGACGGCGAGCCGCCCGCGCGCCGCACTATCGCTGCAGTGTCGCTGATGGCCGACGGTGTGTTCACGCTGGCCGTGATCCTGCCGTTGCTCGCCGCTTTGATCATCCCGCCGTGCTGGGCCTGACGATGCACCATCACGAAACCCTCGGCTGGAACCTCGATCCGCTGCTGGTGGTGCCGCTGGCCCTGGCGTTGCTCATCTACGCGGTCGGGTGGCGGCGGCTGTCGGAGCGAGCGTCCACGCCGCCGCGGCCGTACCTGTTCCTGTCGGGATGGGCAGTGCTGACGCTGGCAATCACCTCGCCGCTTCATGAAGCCGGCGAGCGGAGCTTCACCATGCACATGATCGAGCACGAGCTGATTATGCTGGTGGCAACGCTGCTGCTCGCCGCCTCGAGCGCCGGCGGAGTTCTCGCCTGGGGCTTGCCGCGGCCACTGCGCCAGGCGCTGGGCGGGAGCTGGAAGTCGCCGCTGGCGAGCCTATGGAAGCGGCTGACCGAACCGGTGACTGCGACGGCGGTGCAGGCAGTCGTCATGTGGGTGTGGCACGCGCCCGCGCTGTTCGACCGCGCGCTTGAAAGCGACGGCTGGCACATCGCTCAGCATCTCAGCTTCTTCCTGAGCTCGCTGATCTTCTGGTGGGCGATGCTCCATCCGCGCGGGCGCAGCGCGGGTTATGGGGTCTCAGCTGCTTGTCTTTTCGCGACGTCGCTGATCGGCGGGGCGCTGGGCGCGCTGATGAGCCTTTCGGCATCGCCGTGGTACGCCGATTATGCGGCGATGGGCATGAGCGGCATCGGCTTGGATCCCGTGACCGACCAGCAGCTCGCCGGCCTGGTGATGTGGATCCCGGGCGGGCTGGTGCACGGCGTTGCCGCGCTGATCCTCTTCTATCGCTGGCTCAAAGCATCGGAGGCCCATGCGGTCACCCTCAACTAACGCGACCTTCGGCGTGCTTGCCGCGATCCTGTTTCTCGTCGCCATCGCCGGCGTCATCTACGAATATGTCGAGCAGCGCAGCGCGCTCAGGATGCACGCAGCGGCCGAAACCGGTGGCGATCCGCTGCGCGGCGAAGCGATGTTCATCGATTATGGCTGCGGCAGTTGTCACGCCGTTCATGGCGTCCGCACCGCGACGGGAATGGTCGGCCCGCCGCTCGACGGGATTGCGCTCAGGGTGATTATCGCGGGGCACCTGGCGAACACGCCCGACAATATGGAGAAATGGATCCGCGACCCGCAGCAGGTCTCGCCGGGAACGGCGATGCCCGACCTCAACGTCGGCGAGCAGGACGCGCGCGACATCACCGCCTTCCTCTACACGCGGGCGAAATGAGTCAGGCGATCTCGCCGCTGGGTGAGACCCCAATTTCTGAAAGTGCGCTGCCGGATTATCGTGCGCGCGGGCGCGGGGGCGCCCGGCATCAGTGGAGGGCGCCATGGGGGCGAAGCTCATCATCATCTGTGCGTCATGTGTGATCCTTGCGGGCTGCATGAAGCAGTCGACGCCCAAGGATGACTCGGCAAACGCCCAGCAGCAGATCGAGGCTGCGCTGGGTAAATGGCAGAAGGCGTTCGAGGCGAAGGACGTGAACGGCGTCATGGCCATGTATGCGCCGGACGTGACGGCTTACGACATCGTCCCGCCGCTCGAATACAAAGGCGCTGGCGCCTACCGCAAAGACTATGCCGATTTCTTCGGCCAGTTCGATGGGCCGCTGCACATAGACATGAGCAACAACCATCTCGAGATCAGCGGCGATCTTGCGGTCGTTTATGGACTCGAGCGGATCAGCGGCAAGCTGAAAGGCGGACAGCCAACCGGCACGTGGGTGCGTTACACCAGCGTGTTCAAGCGTACCGGCAACGACTGGCGCGACATTCACGACCACGTCTCGCTGCCCGTCGATCTGAACACGGGCAAGGCCGCGATGGACCTCAAGCCCTCAGCGTAAGCGAAGGCCAAGCCACAAAGTGCGCGGCGTGGCGCGCTCGACCGAGCCGTCGCCGTTGATGCC
>DATDDW010000293.1:0-1628 GCA_036523615.1 Sphingomicrobium sp. | reverse complement strand
GCCTGCGCGGCGGCGACGACGCGGCGATAGTCGCGCTGCTGCAGCTCCTCGAGCAAGGTGCGCCCCGACAGCGCGCTGACCGCATTGTTGAGGTTGATGATCAGCTTGCCCCAGGCGAGGCCGAGCATGTCGTTCGACAGCTGGAGCGCGGCGGGACCGCCGCTCACTCGCTCGGCGATCCGCCTGAGCTCGGGCCGGTCGTCGGCATAGAGCTCGCCGGCGACGGCCTTGTGGAAGCGCCCGCCGCCGAGATAGACGATGTTGAAGCGCACCATGCCGCGAGCCACGCGGAAGCGGTCGCCCAGCGCCTCGCTCAGCAGGTCAACGTTGCTCACGCCGTTCTGCAGGCTGAGCACCAGCGCGCCGTTGCGACCGTGCTCGGCGATGTCGCGCGCGGCGTCGGCCGTGGCTCCGCTCTTGACCGTGACGAGGATGATATCGGCCTCGGCGAGCGGCGCGGGCACGCAGCTGAAGTCCACCTCGCTTAGCTTGGACTCCCAGCCGCTCCAGTCGGTGAGCGTGAGCCCGTGCTGGCGAACGTCACGGGCGATGTTCGGCCGGCCGATGAAGCTGACCGGAAATCCGGCCGCGGCCCAGGCGCCGCCGACAAAGCAGCCGACCGAGCCGGCGCCGAGGACCGCGATCCTAGCCGCGGCCACGGTAGGGCGCGACGCCCTGGTCAGGCAGCCACAGGTCTTCCGGCGGGTCTCCCGATTGCCAGAAGACGTCGATCGGCATTCCTCCGCGCGGGTACCAATAGCCGCCGATGCGGAGCCACTTGGGCTTCATCTCGGCGACCAGCCGCTGGCCGATGCCGACCGTCACATCCTCGTGGAATCCGCAATGGTTGCGATACGATCCGAGGAACAGCTTGAGGCTCTTCGACTCGACGATCGTGTCCGCCGGCGCATAGTCGATCACCAGGTGAGCGAAGTCCGGCTGGCCGGTCACGGGGCAGAGCGTCGTGAACTCGGGCGCGGTGAAGCGCACCAGGTAGAGCGATCCGGCGCGCGGGTTGGGCACATAGTCGAGTACCGCTTCTGCGGGCGAAGCGGGCAGCGCGCTGGCCTGACCGAGGTGCCGCGTTTCCATCGCGCGGCTGACTAGCAGGCGCGTGCCGCCAAGCCTATCCTTGGCCACTATGGACCCGCTGGTTTCGGTCGAGTGGCTCGCTTCGCATCTTGGCGAGCCCAACCTCGTCGTCGTCGATTCGAGCTGGCACATGCCGGCGAGCGGCCGCAACGCGCGCGACGAATATCTCGCTGCGCATATTCCCGGCGCGCGCTTTCTCGATATCGACGAGGTGAGCGATCATTCGAACCCGGCGCCGCACATGCTTCCGTCGGCTGAAGAGTTCGGCCGGGCGATGGAGCGGCTCGGCGTCGGCCGCGACGAGCGCATCGTCGTCTATGATAATAGCCCGATCCACACTGCGACGCGCGGCTGGTTCACGCTGCGCCATTTCGGTGCGCGCAACGTCGCGGTGCTCGATGGCGGCTTGCAGAAATGGCTCGGCGAAGGGCGGCCGACCGAGAGCGGCGAGCCGACGCCGCGCGAGGCGACTTTCGAAGCGACGGCGGCCGCGGATGAAGTCTTTTCCAAGGAGCAGATCCTCGCCGGCACCGGCT
>DATDDW010000292.1:0-3050 GCA_036523615.1 Sphingomicrobium sp. | reverse complement strand
AACAGGATCGAAAGCGCGGCGAAGAGGTCCGAGAAGATGCCCTGCGCGGCAAGGCCGATGGCGATTCCGCCGATGCCCAGCCCGGCGACGAGCGCGGTGACGTTCACCCCGAGATTGTCGAGGATCAAGATGAGCGCGATGGCAAAGAGTGCAACGCTGACCAGCACGCGGATGATCGCCATGGCGTTGGCCAGCGTGCCTGAGCCGTTCTCCTCGGCGACCTTGCGGCCGATCACGCCGAGGATCAGTTCGCGCCCCCACACCGCTCCCTGGAGGGCGAAGGCGATGATGAAGCCGACGTCGATGAGGTGCGCGATCTTGCGCGGCAGCTCGGCATAGGTCGCGACCGCGTCGGCCGCGGCGAGGATCATGAAGGCGATGCTGGTCTTGGCGAGAACTCGGCCGATCACCGTGCGCCAGCCCATACCCAGCGGGTCGCGCCGCACGGTCCGCTCGCCGAGACTGCGCAGCAGAAGCATGATGGCGACGAGGCCGAGGCCGAGCGCGAGGCCGAGCAGCAGGCCGTCGTGGTTCGCTTCAAACCAGGTCGAAAGCTCCGCCCCCATCGCATCTGTCTTGGCAATCGCGGGGGCGGCGATCAAGCCACGGCCTCGGCCTGCTCCTGCGCTGCCGCCTGCTCGCGGACGGCCGCGGCGCTCGCGATTTGCTCCTCGGGCTTGCCTTTGCGCCCTCGCGCGCGCTTGCCGCCGCGGGCGAGAAACTCGAGCAGGCCGACCTCGGCCGACGACAGATATTTGCGCCCCGCCGGCCGCTCCATTCCGTCGAGCGGGTCGCGCGCATCCTGCTTGACCGCCTCTAGCAATGCGGGGTGGACGTAGGACTTGCGGCTAATCGCCGGCGTGTTGCCGAGCGCTTCGGCGACCGGCTCGACGACCGTCTTCACAGTGATGCGTGCATTCTCGGCTTTTTTGAGCATCTGCTCGAAGGCGATCACGCTCGCGCTCCACGTGCGGAAGTGCTTGGCAGTGAAGTCGCTGCCGGTCGCTTCCTTGATATAGTCGTTGACGTCGCCGGAACTGACCGGCTTCGGCTCGCCGTCGCCGTTGATGTACTGGAACAGCATCTGCCCGGGCAGCTCCTGGCAGCGCTTGCAGATGCGCTTCAAGCGGCTGTCGGTGATCTTCACCTCGTGGACGATGCCGTGCTTGCCGGCGAACCGCATCATCAGCGCGTGGCCCTTGCGCTGGAGGTGGCGGCTCCTCAGCGTGGTCGCGCCGAAGCTCTTGTTCTCCTGCGCATATTGTTCGTTGCCGACGCGGATATGCTCGGTGTCGAGCAGCCGGACGACGGCGGCGAGCACGGTCTCGCGGCTGAGCTTGCGCCGGTTGAGGTCGCGCTCGACGCGCCGCCTCAGCCGCGGCAGCGCCTTGCCGAATTCGAGCAGCCCTTCGTACTTGGCGCTCTCGCGCTTTTCGCGGAACAGCGCATGGTAGCGATATTGCTTGCGGCCGCGGGCATCGACGCCGGTCGCCTGCAGATGGCCGTCCGGGTCGGCGCAAAACCAGGCCTGCTCATAGGCTGGGGGAAGGCCGATCGCATTCAGCCGGTCGATCTCGTCGCGGTCGGTGACTCGGTTACCCTCGGCATCGAAATAGGCCCAGTAGCGGCCGATCCGCTTGCGCGTGATCCCCGGCTCGTTGTCGCTGCTGTGCCTCAGCACGGCGTTTCACGCTTCACTCGGCTCATTGGCAGGCATAAGCGCTTGGCCGGGCGGGCGGGTTCCTGTGGGCGCCAGAAGGAGGCTTTCAGATGCCGCGGATTAGCCAAGCGAGAGTGTTGATCGTCGCCACCGACGGATTCGAGGAGTGGGAGCTGTTCGGGCCGCGGGAAATCCTCGCCAAGCGCGGCGCCGAGGTCGTGCTCGCGTCGCTGAAGCGCGACCCGATCCAGGCGACCGTCCACGACGATCCGGGCAAGACGATCCGCCCCGATCTGACGCTCGACGAGGCGGTTGCCGACGATTTCGACGCGCTGATCCTGCCGGGCGGTGTGCGCAATCCCGATACGCTGCGCCTGCACTCGAAGGTCATCGACCTGATCCGCGCGTTCGATCGCCAGGGAAAGCCGATCGGCGCCATTTGCCACGGGCCCTGGCTCTTGGTCGAAGCCGACCTGCTGCGCGGCCGCACCGCGACCAGCTGGCCCTCGATCCGCACCGACCTCAAGAACGCCGGCGCAAATGTGGTCGACGAAGCCGCGGTCACCGATGGCGGTATCGTCACCAGCCGCAAGCCGGACGATGTCGAAGCCTTCACCAATGCCATCATCGACCTCGTCGAGGATGCACCCGAAGTGACCGAAATCCGTCAGCCGAGCGAATTGCCAGCCTAAGATTATCGAAACCTCTTTCGCGTATCCGCTTCGCTCATGCGGGCGGAAACGGTCATTCGCGTCGAAGCGGGCGTCGAGCGCGTCGCCTCGGTGCTGTTCGGCGCGGCCTCAGCTTATGCGGCTTACGCGTGGCTCGCGCTGAGCGCGGCGCAGCCGGCGCGGGCGCTCGGGGCAGCGCTGGCCGGGGCCTGCGGCTATTTCGTGTCGCTCCGCGCGCAAGGCGCGGTGCAGCCGCAAAGCCGGCGCTTTGCCGTTCCGGTGTTCGATCCCGGCGAAGTCGAGCCCGAGGAGCTCGAGGAGCTGGTCCTGACCGACGCCGACCGCGTCGGCGCGCCGTCAGCGGCAAGGCATGAGGACCCGCTCGTGCTCGACGACATTCTCGTCGAGCTCGCACCGGATTCACGGGTCGTGCGTCTGTTCGACCGCGCGGCAATGCCCACGCCCGGCCAGCTCAAGGCCCGGATCGATCGACATTTCGATGAAGGGTCCCCACCTTCGGCCGCTGCGGACGCCAGCCAGGCGCTTCACGAGGCGCTGGCCCAATTGCGCCGTTCGCTGCGTTAGTCTTCCACGACCGTCAAAGCTTCGATCGTCAGCCTCGTCGAGCCGTCGAGCAGCCGCTCGGGGCCGTCGACGACAGCGATGTCGGCGACGATCACCCCCGGGATGGTGAACTCGGCGTCCTCGATCCCACCGCA
>DATDDW010000291.1:0-5273 GCA_036523615.1 Sphingomicrobium sp. | reverse complement strand
GTCGGTCGTTGCCGTGCTCGCCGTGATCATCTTCATGCTCGTCACCTACGGCCGCTTCGGCGTCTATGCGACGATCGCGCTCGTCGTGAACGCCTTCCTCATCCTCGGCATCATGGCGATGTTCAACGCGACGCTGACGCTTCCGGGGATCGCGGGCTTCATCCTGACCATCGGTGCCGCGGTCGACGCCAACGTCCTCATCAACGAGCGAATACGCGAGGAGATCAGGCGCGGCCGGCGGCTGCTCGACGCCGTCGAGACCGGCTATCACGAAGCCTTCCGCGCGATTTTCGACGCCAACGTCACGCACGTGATCTCGGCCGCGATCATGGCCTATTTCGGTTCAGGACCGGTGCGCGGCTTTGCCGTCGTGCTGCTGATCGGCGTCGTCACCTCGGTGTTCACGGCGGTCTATTTCACCCGCATGCTGGTCGCGTTGTGGATCCGCCGCGCCCGCCCGCGCGAACTGCATATTTGAGGCTCCAATGAAGCTCCTGAAGCTCGTCCCCGATCATACCAACAATGACTTCATGCGCTGGCGCAATTTGGCGCTCATCCTGTCGCTGATCGCCACCGTCGTGTCGATCGCGTTCACGATCTATCGCGGGCTCAACCTCGGCATCGACTTCGTCGGCGGCGAGGTGGTGCGCGTCGAGTTCGCCCAGCCGGTACCGATCGAGGACCTGCGCGCGCGGGTCGACCGCCTTGGCGTCGGCGAAGCGAGCCCCACCTCGCTCGGCAAGGACAATCGCACCTATCAGATCCGCCTCCCCAAGCCGCCAGGGCCGGAAACGGCGTCCAACGCGCTGGTCAGCAAATTGCGGACCGCGCTGCCGCAGCAATATCCCGGCGCGCGCGTCGACGCCGGCGAGTCCGTCTCGGGCAAGGTCAGCGAGGAGCTGGCGCAGAACAGCGCCATGGCGATCGGTTTCGCCATGCTCGGCATCGCGCTCTACATATGGTTCCGCTTCGAATGGCAGTTCGGGGTCGGGGCGTTGCTGACGCTGGCCCACGACGTCGCCATGACTCTGGGCTTCTTCGCTTTCACGCGGCTGCCGGTCGACCTCAACGTCGTCGCCGCCTTCCTCACGATCGTCGGCTATTCGCTCAACGACACGGTGGTGATCTACGACCGCATCCGCGAGAATCTGCGAAAGTACCGCAAGATGGCGATCCTGCCGCTGTTGAACCTGTCGCTCAACGAGACGCTGGCGCGGACGGTGGTCACGTCGCTGACCGTTCTGATCGCGCTTGGCGTGCTGATGCTGATCGGTCCGCAGGTGATCTTTGGCCTCGCGATCGCGATCTTTCTCGGCGTGGTGATCGGGACTTACTCGTCCATCTACATTTCCGCGCCGGTGCTGGTGTGGCTCGGGGTCGAGCCCGACAGCTTCCTGCGCACCGACGAGAAAGAGGCCGCGGACGCGCAGACTGCCTGAATTTTCGTTCAGCGAAGGCCAAGCTTTCTCCCGCCATTGCCGTGCTTGGCCTCTCCTGGAGGCCGCGCTAATGAGGTGCCCATGCTGAAATTCTCCCGTCCCGCGATCCTGCTTCTGGCGTGCGCCGCGGTCCTTCCGCTGGCGGCTTGCGCCCATAAGCCGAAGGGCGACACCGCCTATGTCGCGCGCGACGTCAGCTCGCTCTACGGCGCCGCTCAGCGGACGATGAACATCGGCGATTATCAGCAGGCGGCGAAGCTGTTCGACGAGGTCGAGCGCCAGCACCCTTATTCGGTCTGGGCCCGCCGCGCTCAGCTGATGAGCGCCTTCAACTACTACCTTGCCCAGAAATACAATGACGCGATCAGCTCGGCGCAGCGGTTCCTGACGATCCACCCGGGCAATGCCGAAGCGGCTTACGCGCAATATCTGGTGTCGATGAGCTATTATCAGCAGATCGCCGACGTCACGCGCGACCAGGCGGTCACCCAGCAGGCGTCGGATTCCTTCGGCGAGCTGATCCGGCGCTATCCCGACACTCGCTTCGCCGCCGATGCGCGGCTCAAGCTCGACCTCATCAAGGACCATCTCGCCGGCAAGGAGATGGAGGTCGGGCGCTTCTATCAGCGGTCGGGGCAATGGCTCGCGGCCAGCTACCGGTTCCGCAACGTCGTCGACCAGTATCAGACGACCAGCCACGTCCCCGAGGCGCTCGAGCGGCTCGTCGAGACCTACCTCGCCCTCGGCATTCCGACCGAGGCGTGGGAGGCTTCGGCCGTGCTCGGCAAGAATTACCCCGAAACCTACTGGTACCGGCAGTCGCTGCGGCTGCTGCGCGAGGAGCAGCAGAAGACCGGCGGCCACGCGTTCGCGATCAACGGCACGCCCGTGCCCTTGGCCGCAGGGCGTCCGTTCAAGCTGACGACGCCGAGCGGCGCGCGCAACAGCCAGGCGGTGACCTACCCCGAACAGCCTTCGGCCACGTCTTACCCGGCCGGGAAGCCGGCGCCGAAGCGCAAGAAACCGCCGAAGGGTGAGTAGGCAAAGCCGAATAGCTCAGGCTATTTCGGGAGCATGCTGAGGCAGCTCGCCGTCACCAACATCGTGCTCGTCGAGCGCTTGGAGCTCGACTTCGAGCCGGGGCTCGGCGTGCTGACCGGCGAGACCGGGGCGGGCAAATCGATCCTGCTGGATGCGTTGGGGCTGGCGCTCGGAGCCCGCGCCGAGACGGGGCTGGTGCGCTCCGGGCAGGACAGCGCCGCCGTCTCGGCCGAGCTCGAACTGCCGCCCGGCCACCCCGCGCACGCGCTTCTCGCCGAGCAGGACATTGCCGTCGAACCAGGGGAGCCGCTGATCGTCCGCCGGACGTTAAGGAGCGACGGCGGCAGCCGCGCCTTCATCGCCGGCGCTGCCGCGCCCGCCGGCCTGCTGCGCGATCTCGGCGCGCTCGCCGTCGAGATCCACGGCCAGCACGACGACCGCGGGCTGCTCAATCCCAAGGGTCACCGCGCCTTGCTCGACGCCTTCGCCAAGCTCGACAGCAGCGCGGTCGACAGCGCCTGGTCGGAGGTGACGCGGGTCGAAGGCGAGCTGGCCCAGGCTCGGGCCGAGGCCGCCGCGGCCGAGCGCGACCGCGAGTGGCTCGAACATGCGAGCGGGGAGATCGAGGCGTTGGCTCCCGAAGAGGGCGAGGAGACGCGTCTCGCCGAGGAGCGCTCGGCGATGCAGGCCGGGGTCAAGGCTGGCGAAGCGCTGACCGGCCTCGACGAGCTGCTCGGCGGTTCGGACGGCGCGCTCGCTTTGCTCCGGCAGGCGGCGCGGCGGATCGAGCGCGGCGCGGCCGAGCATCCGCTGCTGGCCGAAGCGCTGGCCTCGCTCGACCGGGCGGTGATCGAAGCGAGCGAAGCCGAGGACCGGATCGCGCGCGCCGCCGATGCGCTCGCCTTCGATCCGGCGCGGCTCGAGCAGGTCGAAGCGCGGCTGTTCGACATCCGCGCGCTCGCCCGCAAGCACCGCGTCGAGCCCGACGCGCTTGCCGCACTGGGCGAGCAGATGCGCGAGCAGCTTGCGGCGATCCACGCCGGCAGCGAGCGGATCGACGAGCTCGACCGCCAGCTCGTCGCCTCACGGGAGGCTTACTCGGTAGCGGCGGCTGCACTGAGCGAGCAGCGCCATGACGCCGCCGCGCGGCTCGACTCGGCGGTTGCCGCCGAGCTCGCCCCGCTCAAGCTCGATTCGGCCAGGTTCCGCACCGCCATCGCCGCGGCCGAGCCCGGCCCGTCGGGCACCGATCGGGTCGAGTTCGAAGTCTCCACCAACCCGGGCGCGCCGTTCGGCCCGCTGACGCGCATCGCCAGCGGCGGCGAGCTGTCGCGCTTCATCCTCGCGCTGAAGGTCGCGCTCGCCGAGGCCGGGACGGCGAGCACGATGATCTTCGACGAGGTCGACCGCGGAGTCGGCGGGGCCGTCGCCAGCGCGATCGGCGAACGCTTGGCGCGCCTCGCGCAGGATTCGCAGGTGCTCGTCGTTACCCACTCGCCGCAGGTGGCGGCGCGCGCCTCGCACCATTATCGGATCGAGAAGAGCCACGGTCCCGACGGCACTCGCACCAGCGTGCGCAAGCTCGACGCCGCCGAGCGGCGCGAGGAGATCGCGCGGATGCTCTCGGGCGCCGCGGTGACCGACGAGGCAAGGGCGCAAGCCGCAAGATTGTTGGAGGCAGCATGAGCAAGGAACGGGCAGTCCCGCACAATTTCGAAGGCGAGGAGCTGGAGAGCGTCTTCGTCGGCCGGCGCGACGCCGAGCCGCGGCCGACGGTGATCCTGGTGCCCACCGTGATGGGCGTCTCCGACCTCGAGATCGGCTTCGGCCGGCAGCTGGTCGAGCTGGGCTACAACGCGCTCGTCGCCGACATCTTCGGCAAGAAGTTCCGCGGGAGCCCGCGCGACGTGATGTTCGGCGAGCTCGGGCGGCTGAAGAGCGACCGCGCCGCGCTCCGGCGCCGGATGCTCCACGTGCTCGAGCTGACGCAGCAGCTCGATGAGGTGTCCAAGAAGCAGATCGTCGTCGCCGGCTATTGCTTCGGCGGCATGTGCGCGCTCGATCTTGCCCGCAGCGGCGCCGACTTCGCCGCGGCGGTCTCGTTCCACGGCCTGTTCGATCCGCCCGGGCTGCCGCCGGAGAGGATCAAGGCCAAGGTGGTCGCCTTCCACGGCTGGGACGATCCGATGGTCCCGCCCGACGCGGTGGTCGCGCTGGGCAAGGAGCTGACCGACGCCGGCGCCGACTGGCAGATCCATGCCTACGGTAATGTCGCGCACGGCTTCACCAACCCCAATGCGCACGAGATCGGGCTGGAGGGCGTGCGCTACAATCAGCTCGCCGCCGAGCGGTCGTGGACCAGCTTCGTCAACCTGCTCGAGGAGCTTTTCGCTTCGCATGGCTGAAGCTGCGGCGCAGACCAAAGCGGAGGAGAGGCTCGCCTGGCTCGCCGCCGAGATCGCGCGCCACGACAAGCTGTATCATGACCAGGACGCGCCGGAGATTAGCGACGCGCAATATGACGCGCTGGTCCGCGAGAACCGCGAGCTCGAGGCGCGCTTCCCACAGCTGGTGCGAGCGGATTCGCCGACGAGGCGGCTCGGCGCGGCGCCGACCAGCGGCCTC
Source organism: Sphingomicrobium sp. (assembly GCA_036523615.1). Lineage (GTDB taxonomy): Bacteria > Pseudomonadota > Alphaproteobacteria > Sphingomonadales > Sphingomonadaceae > Sphingomicrobium. The sequence goes on along the minus strand of DATDDW010000291.1, from coordinate 168 downwards.
GCCAAGGTCGCCCACGCGCGGCCGATGCTCAGCATCGACAATGCCTTTTCCGAAGAGGAAGTCGCCGAGTTCATCGGCCGGGTTCGCCGTTTCCTGAACCTGCCGGACGACGAGCCCGTCGCCGTCACTGCCGAGCCCAAGATCGACGGCTTGAGCTGCTCCCTGCGG
>DATDDW010000290.1:0-8713 GCA_036523615.1 Sphingomicrobium sp. | reverse complement strand
ACCAGCTTCACGCCGCGGTGGTCGAGATCTTCGCGCACGAGGACGCCGAGGTGAAATACTCGACGGTCCAGAACTGGTACCCGGGCGACAAGGAGGGACGCGGCGGGATCTTCAATTTCGTCACCAAGCGGGCGCTCTGCTCGGGCGACCGCTCAAAGGTCAGCTGGACGCAGGTCGAGACCGGAAGCGCGATCACGTGGAAGTACCCCAGCTGCATTTTGAAGGGTGATGGCAGCGTCGGCGAATTCTACTCGGTCGCGCTCACTAACAACCGCCAGCAGGCCGACACCGGCACCAAGATGATCCACATCGGCGCGAACACGCGCTCCACGATCGTGTCGAAGGGCATCAGCGCGGGCCGGTCGAACAACACCTATCGCGGGCTGGTGCGCGTGCTGCCGCGCGCCGAGAACGTGCGCAACTTCACCCAGTGCGATTCCCTGCTTCTGGGCAGCGACTGCGGCGCCCACACCGTGCCCTATATCGAGGTCAAGAACCCGACCGCGACGATCGAGCATGAAGCGACGACGTCGAAGATCAGCGAGGACCAATTGTTCTACGCGATGAGCCGCGGGCTCGATTCTGAAGCGGCGGTGGCGCTGATCGTCAACGGCTTCGCCCGCGAGGTCTTAAAACAGCTGCCGATGGAGTTCGCGGTCGAAGCACAGAAGCTGCTGGGGATCAGCTTGGAAGGAAGTGTCGGCTAGTGCTTGAGATCACCAACCTCCACGCGACGGTCGCGGACAAGCCGATCCTCAACGGCGTGTCGCTGCACGTGCCCGCGGGCGAGGTGCATGCGATCATGGGCCCGAACGGCTCGGGCAAGTCGACCCTCGCCTACGTGCTCGCGGGGCGGCCCGGGTATGAGGTGAGCGAAGGCGGCGCCACGTTCGACGGCCGCGACCTGCTCGCCATGGAGCCGCACGAGCGCGCCGCGGCGGGGCTGTTCCTCGGCTTCCAGTATCCGGTCGAAATCCCCGGAATCTCCTACCTCCAATTCCTGCGCGAAAGCCTCAACTCGCAGCACCGGTCGCGCGGCGAAGCCGAGCTTTCCGCGGGCGACTTCATCAAGCTCGCGCGCGAGCAGGCGAAGCTGCTGGGCATGGACGCCGAGATGCTGAAGCGCCCGGTCAACGTCGGCTTCTCGGGCGGCGAGAAAAAGCGCGCCGAGATGGTGCAGATGGGGATCCTGAGCCCCCGCTTCGCGGTGCTCGACGAGACCGACAGCGGGCTCGACATCGATGCGCTGCGCATCGTCGGCGAAGGGATCAACCGGATCATGCGCGGGCCGGACAAGGGCGTGCTGCTGATCACCCACTATGAAAGGCTGCTCGAGCATGTGCGGCCCGACAGGGTGCACGTGCTCCAGGCTGGCAAAATCACGCGCTCGGGCGACATCGAGCTCGCCCGCGAGCTCGAGAGCAGCGGCTATGCGGAGGCGGCGGCGTGACCGCCCCCTTCCCCACCCACAAGCAGGAGGAATGGCGCTACGCCGACCTCGACGCGCTGAAGCCCGTCTGGCAGCGCTTCGCCGAGCCGGTGACGGTCACAATCGGGACGGGCGAGAGTTTCGAGGAGGTATGGCTGCCGACGGACAATGACGTGCAGGTCCGCCGCAGGCAGATCGCGCTCGAAGCCGGCGCGAAGGCGCGGCTGTTCGTGCTCAACGCTGCGCCGGTCTACGGCCGCATTGAGCTCGAAGTTTCGCTCGCCGAAGGCGCGGAATTCGAACTGTTCGGCGCCAACATCGGCACAGGGCTTTCGACCAACGAGATCGTCACCAACGTCAAGCATATCGGCGTCGGCGGGCGATCACGCCAGACCATCCGCAGCGTGCTCAACGGCAAGGCGACCGGCTCCTATCTCGGCAAGGTCGAGGTCGCGCGTGGCGCACAGCAGACCGACGCCGAGCAGTCGGTGAAGGCGATGCTGCTCGATCGCGGCGCCACCGCCAACTGCAAGCCCGAGCTCGAGATTTTCGCCGACGACGTGAAATGCGCCCACGGCGCGAGCGTCGGCGAGCTGGACGCGATGCAGCTCTTCTACGCAGAGAGCCGCGGGCTCGACCCGGCGGCTGCGCGGGCGCTGTTGCTCGAAGGCTTCGTCATGGGCCTGTGGGACAGCGCCAAGGAGCCGCAGACGATTTGCGAAGCCGCGCGCGACGCGCTGCGGAGGGTCGTGTGAACGCGCCGACCCGCATCAACTCGCAGCTCAACGTCCGCGACCAGTTCCCCGCGATCGCCGGCTGGCATTATCTCGACAGCGCCGCGACCGCGCAGAAGCCGCAGGCCGTGATCGACGCGATCACGCAGGCCTATTCGCGCGATTATGCGACCGTGCACCGCGGCGTCTACGAGCGCTCGGCGACGATGACTGACGCTTATGAAGGCGCTCGCGCGGCCTCCGCGCGGCTGATCGGCGGCAAGCCCAACGAGGTGGTGTTCACCCGCAACGCGACCGAGGCGATCAACCTCGTCGCGCGCACGCTGCCGAAGAAGGGCCGCAACCGCGTGCTCCTCTCGCATCTCGAGCACCACAGCAACATCGTGCCGTGGCAGCTCGCCGGCTACGAGGTCGACGCGGTTCTGCTGACGGCGGACGGGCAAATCGACCTCGACGCCGCCCAAGCGATGCTCACCGAGGAGCATCGCGTCGTCGCCTTCGCCCACGTGTCGAACGTGCTCGGCTCGATCCTCGACGCGAAGCGCGCCGCCGAGATCGCCCATTCGAAAGGCGCCCTGTTGCTGCTCGACGGCTGCCAGGCGGTGCCGCGGCTGCCCGTCGATGTCGCGAGCATCGGCGCCGACTTTTACGCTTTTTCGGCGCACAAGCTCTACGGGCCGACCGGCATCGGCTGCCTGTGGGGCCGCGCCGAGCTGCTTCAGCAGTTGCCGCCGTGGCAGGGCGGCGGCTCGATGATCGAGAAGGTGACGTTCGAGGAGACGACCTATCTCGACGCGCCGATGCGCTTTGAGGCCGGCACTCCGCACATCGTCGGAGCGGTCGGACTGAACGCCGCCGTGAACTGGGTCGAACAGCTGACGCTCGACGCCATCCATGCCCATGAGTGTGCACTAGCCGCTGAGTGCCGCGCGGCGCTGTCGGCCATCGGCGGCATGACCCTCTACGGCCCCGAGGACAGCGCAGGGATCGTCAGCTTCAACGTCGACGGGGTGCATGCGCACGACACCGCCACCATATTGGACGATGCGGCCGTCGCCGTCCGCGCTGGCCATCATTGCGCTCAGCCGCTGATGCGCTGGCTGGGAGTCGAGGCGACCGCTCGGGCGAGCTTCGCGGCGCACAGCGACAGCTCGGACATCGAGGCGTTGGTCAAGGGTATCGAGCAGGTGAAGCGGATCTTTGCGGCATGAACGAGGAACGCAAGATCGAGACCGAGGAAGTGCACGGCGTCACGCCGCCGACGCGCGCGCGAGTCACGCCCGAGCTCGAACGCAAGAAGGACTATCTCGCCGGGTTCCTCGCGGGAGAGTCGCCGGAAGAGTCGAAAGGCGGCCCCGGAAGCGACCTCCAGGGCGACGTCGTCGAGGTTCTGAAGTCAATCTACGACCCTGAAATTCCAGTGGATATTTACGAACTCGGGCTGATCTACGACGTCGATGTCAGCGAGGACGGCGACGCGACGATCACGATGACGCTGACGACTCCGCACTGCCCAGTGGCGGAATCGATGCCGAGCGAGGTCGAATTGCGCGTTCTTTCGGTCCCCGGGATCCGCGATGCGGTCGTAAACCTCGTCTGGGATCCGCCATGGGACCCGTCGAAGATGAGCGACGAAGCGCGGCTAGAATTGGGGATGCTGTAGTGAACAAGGAAACCAAGGTGCGCGCACGTCCGGCGGCAATCACCCTCACTGCAGCGGCCGAGGCGCGCATCGCCGAGCTGATGGCCAAGGCACCTGACGGCGCGGTCGGCGTCAAGCTGTCGACGCCGCGCCGCGGCTGCTCCGGCCTCGCTTATTCGGTCGATTATGTGAGCGAGGAACAACCGTTCGACGAGAGGATCGAGACACCCGGCGGCGCCTTCTACGTCGACGGCGCCAGCGTGCTGTACCTCGTTGGCTCGGTGATGGACTGGCGCGAGGACGATTTCGCCGCCGGCTTCGTGTTCGACAACCCCAATGCCAAGGGCGCCTGCGGCTGCGGCGAGAGCTTCACCGTCTAGCCGGCGCATGGTAATGCCGTCGTCCGAAAGGAGACGGTTTCATGCTCCTCTTTGCAGTCGCTCTGCTTGCCGCTTCGGCTCCGGCCGAACCCGCCGGCGACATGCCGGTAGTCAACCCTGCACCTGAAGCTTCACATTGTCCGGAGACGCCGATGTCGCTGGCGCGCAAGATGGGCAAAGGCGGGGCGCACGCGATCCCGCTGACCAAGCTTCCGCCGGCGCAGACCTTCATGGCCGTCGATCGCCGCATCGCCGGCTGCCCGGCGCCACTGACGATGAGCGACTATCGCAATACGCGCCGCCGCTGAGCGGCCGCTCGACGGGGGAAAAGAATGTCACGGCTGCTGGCCATCGTCGTCGCTATCGTCGCTTATGCGATCTTCTTCGCGACCTTCCTCTACCTGGTAGTGTTCGTCGGCGATTTCAGCTTCGCGACGCTGACGGTCGATCACGGGCCCGGCGGACCGCCGCTTACCGCGGCCCTGGTCGACATCGGCCTCATCGCTTTGTTCGGGCTGCAGCACAGCGTGATGGCGCGACAGGGCTTCAAGCGTTGGTGGACACGCATCGTCCCCGCGCCGATCGAGCGCAGCGTCTTCGTGCTCGCGACGAGCATCGTGCTGATCGTTATCTTCCTGTTGTGGCGGCCGATCCATCCGATCGTGTGGGACGTCACCAGGCCGGCATTCAAACAAGTCCTGTGGGCGCTGTTCTGGGTCGGGTGGCTGACGGTGCTGATCAGCACCTTCTTCATCAACCATTTCGAACTGTTCGGGCTGCAGCAGGCCTGGCTCCACTATCACCAGCGCGAGGCCGAGCCACCGCAGCTCAGAGAGCCGGGGCTCTACCAATGGGTGCGCCACCCGATCTATCTCGGCTTCTTCTTCGCCTTCTGGGCGATCCCGACGATGACCGTCGGCCATCTGCTGCTGGCGATCGGCCTGTCGGTCTACATGCTGATCGGCATCTGGCTCGAGGAGCGCGACCTCGTCGCCTTCCACGGCGCCGCTTACCACGACTACCGCGGCCGTGTCGGCATGCTGATCCCGAGGCTCCGGCGCCGAAGCGCCGGCTAAAGCTTAGAAGCCGAGGCTGAAGCGCAGCGCCGCGCCCTTGTCGTCGGGGAAGCTGGCGATGTTGCCCGGCTGCCGGCGATAGAAGAGGTTGGCGCCGAACCACGCGCGTCCGTCGAGCAGGGTCGAGCCGTAGCTGAGCTCGCCGTCGAGCTCGCGCCCGCTCGGCGTCAGCGACAGCGTGCTGAGCGTGTCGGTCGCGACACCAGTCGCATAGTCGTACGACGTCGGCAGCCACATCGAAATGCCGCCATGATCGACCCGCAGCGGCTGCGCGAAGCGCAGGCCGAAGCGGTCGCTGTGGCCGAACACGCCGAGCTTGGCGAGGTCGAACGCATAAGCGCCGGTCTCGAACTTGCCCGAGGTGAAGCTGGTCCAGCCGCGGCGGGCGGTCAGCGTGCCGCTCCAGCCGTTGCCGAACTGGTGGCGCGCCTCGGCATCGACGAACAGCGACGAGGAGCCGCCGCCGCCGAGTGCATTGCCCATCCGCCCGCCGAGCAGCGACTGCTTCTGGTCGAGGCGGCTGACGCCGACCTGCAGCGTCGTCGGCCCAAAGCGGTGATCAACCGCGACGGTGGCAAAGCGATAAGGCGAGCCGGTCGCGCTGGTCTGCACGTCCTGCCACACGTTGCCGGTTTCGCCCGACACGGTGACGCCGGTCGCGCCGAACTGGTGGCGAAGCGCGACGCTGTTGTTGTGCCTGGCGGTGAATCCCGGATTGCCGCTGATGTCGTTGGCGACGAGGAAAGCGCCGGGCGCGATGCCCGCGAGGCGGCGCTCCATTGCCTTGGCGCCGTCGGCGAAGCCGAAGGCGACCGCGGTCTTGTCGTCGATCCGCGCAAGCGCCGAGCCGGCGATGAGGCGCGCCTTGCGCTGGTCCTGCGGGCCGACGTTCATCCGCTCCAGCGCGAAGCCCTGGGCGAGGTCGTGCCGCTCGCGCACGGTCATCGCGATGTTGACTGGACCGGCGTTGCCGCTCGCCACCATCACGTCGTTCTGCAGCGAACGCGACAGCGGATGGTCGACCTCAGCCTGGCGCAGCGTCCTGGCGAGGTTGAGCACGTAGGCGCGGTTGTAGCCGTCGAGGATGATCGCGCCCATCGACTGGCCGGTGACCGCGTCGCCCGCGGCGCCCGGCAGGTCGCCGTTGCTGCCGCTGACGGGGGTCTTGCTGTCGGCGAGCGCGGTGTTGCCCTGCGGCTGGAAGGCCTTGGCGATGTCGAGCGCGCCGTGGCCGTAGATCGCATCGACGCCCGGAGCGCCGAGGTCAGTCGCGCTGTTGAACAGGATGTCGACGATCTGCTTGCCGGTGAGGTTGGGGAAGGCCTGGGCCATCAGGGCCACGGCGCCGCTGATCGTGGGCGCAGCGAAGCTGGTGCCCGACCACAAGAAGATCTGCCCGGTCTGGTCGGGCGCGCGATCGTTGTAGCCGACCGCCATCAGATAATAAGCCGCGCCGGTCCCGGCCTGGTCGGAGAAATCGGAAATGACGCTGTTGCCGCCGGCTCCGCCGAGCGAGCCGGCGATGATCACGCTGCCGGGGAACTTTTGCGCCGGAGTCAAAGCGAAAGGATCGGGATTGGGCGTCGAGTCGTTGCCCGCGGCAATGACGATGACGATGCCGGCATTGACCGCGCGCTGCATCGCGGCGAGCAGGTCCGGCCCGGGCGTCGAACCGCCGAGCGAGAGGTTGATGACGCGCGCTCCGGCGACGCGGGCCGCGTCGATTCCGGCGGCGATCGCCGGATCGTAGAAGGTGCAGCCGCCGCTGCCGGCACAGCTGCCGGGTTCGTCGGCACGCTCACTGACGATCGTCGCGTTGAAGGCGACGCCCATGGTGGACGAATCATTGCGCGCCGCAGCCGCGACCGCGCTGACCGCAGTTCCGTGCCCGCCCTGGTCGCTCACGCCGCGGTTGCCGGCGACGTCGCCGCTCGCCGGGTCGACCCGGCCCGCGAACTCCACAAGGCTTGAATTGATGCCGCTGTCGACGACGCCGATCTTGATGCCCTGGCCCGTGGCGCCGGCGTTGTAAGCGGCGAGCGCATTGGCCGCGACTGCATAGCCGGACGCATGATATTCGGCCGTGTCGTAGTTCGTCCCCGGCGTCGGAGTCGGAGTGGGCGTGGGAGTCGGCGTTGGAGTTGGAGTTGGAGTTGGCGTCGGAGTCGGGGTTGGCGACGGCGTCGGCGTCGGCGCGATCGGCAAGGGCGCAACTCCGCCGCCGCCGCCACCACCGCCGCAAGCCGATACGCTAAAAGCGAGCACAACCGCGCAGGCGCTGGTCGCCATGAACCGCTTCGTCATTTGGAACCTCCGCTCAAGCCGTTGAAAACGCACGGCTTCCCGCCCGCCTTATGGGCATGCAAAGCTTTCAATTTGCTTAAAGAATTGAACTCATTAGGGGTTTGAAGCGGCCATGGACCCGCGCTTCGCCCACATCCGCGACTGGATCTTCGACCTCGACAATTGCCTCTATCCGGCCTCGACCGACCTATTCGCGCTGATTGACCAGCGGATGGGCGCCTACATCCAGCGGCTGCTCGAGTGCGACGCGCAGGAGGCGCGGCGGGTGCAGAAGCACCATTTCCATACCCACGGGACCACCCTCGCCGGGCTCATGAAGGAGCATGACGTCGATCCGAGGGACTTTCTCGACGACGTCCACGACATCCCGCTCGACCGGGTGCAATGCGACGAGCGGCTGCGGCGGCTGCTGCCGCGATTGCCGGGCCGGCGCTTCGTCTTCACCAACGGCGATGCGCCTTATGCCCGCCGCGTGCTCGAGGCGATCGGAGTCCACGAGCATTTCGACGAGCTGCACGACATCCGGGCGTCAAGCTATCGGCCCAAGCCCGACCCGCACGGCTATGAATTGCTGTGCGAGCGCTTCGGCATCGATCCCGCGCATGCATTGCTCGCCGACGACATGGTTCAAAACCTCGCGCCGGCGAAGAAGCTGGGGATGACCACCGTGTGGGTCGACAACGATTCCGAGCGCGGCAGCCACGGCCTCGACGAAAATGTGATCGACTATCGGGTGGGCGACATCGGCGAGTGGCTCGAAAGCGTGGTGGGGGACGAGGATGGATGACCAGCTCCAGCAGGTGATCGAGCGCGCGTGGGACGAGCGCGACAGCATCGGGCCCGAGACCAAAGGCGAAGTGCGTCTCGCGGTCGATGCCGCGCTCGGCGCGCTCGACCGCGGCGAGGCGCGGATCGCCGACAAGCGCGACGGCGAATGGGTGGTGCAGCAGTGGCTCAAGAAAGCGGTGCTGCTGTCGTTCCGCCTCAATCCGATGGAGCTGATCGGCGGCGGCGTCGGCGGCGCCCACTGGTGGGACAAGGTGCCCTCCAAGTTCGCCGGCTGGGGCGAGAAGGAGTTCGCCGCCGCGGGATTCCGCGCGGTCCCCGGAGCGATCGTCCGCCGCGGTGCCTATGTGGCGCCGGGAGCG